>CALHIO010000082.1 GCA_938030915.1 uncultured Gemmatimonadota bacterium | reverse complement strand
GAAGGCATGGCGGAAGAGACTGGGGCGGAAGCGTCGATCAGAAGATCGACAGACGAACGTAACGCCTCGGATTCTCTCGCACGTCCTGGAGCAGAAGATCGAGCTGGAGGAGCAGGTCTTCGGCGCGAATCGCGAGCGTGGAGTCCGTGAGGAGCCGGCCGAGCGATCCCTCACCCGACTCGACCCGGGCCGCGACCCGACTCATGCTCGCGAAGGCGGAGTCCGCGCGCTCGAGGGTGGCCCTGATCCCCTCGTCCTCATCGGCGAGTCCTTCCGTGATCGTGGCGAGGTTCGCTGTTGCAGCCGCCATGCTCGCGACAATCGAGTCGATCTGGGTATCCTCGAGTAGCCCGTCGACTCTCTGAAACGTGCTCCGCGCTGCCCGGGCGGCGACCTCGACCTCGACCAGCGTGCTGTCCGCATTGGCGATGATGCTGCCCGCCACCTCACTCTGCGTCTGCACAAGCACCCGAACCTCCTGAGTGATCGCCTCCAGGTTCGTGATCGCGCGGGCGAGGTTGTCGGCCGTTTCCTGATTGAAGGCGACCTCAAAGCGCTCACTGAGGTCGGCCAGGTTCTCAGAGATCTGCTCCGCCGACGCCGTCAGACGGGAGATTTCGGGAAGCGCATACCCGGGTAGAACGGGCCCCACCGCCTCGGGACCGGTCGGGAGTGTCCCGCTCGGGATCTCCAGGAACGGGAAGCGTGGGTAATCCTGCCGGCTGACGATCTCCGCCTGCCATGCTCCGAAGAGCGACTCAGGCCCCAGGACGACAGCGGCGTCGTCGGGTAGACCGAGATTCTCACGAAGCAGAAGCGATACCCGAACACTCGCACCCCCGGGCTCGACCTCGATGACGTCGACGGTTCCGATCCGAACGCCGCGGTACGTCACGGAGTTGCCCTCCGTGAGCTGGCCGACCGAGGCGATCAGCGTCTGCACCGTGGTCGTCGGGCGACCGAAGCTCGACCCCTGAAGCCAGAGGGTTCCCACCACCGCGACGGTCACGGCCGCGATGATCACGAACCCGACGAGTAGCTCCCGGCCCTCCTTCACGTTTCTGAACCTCCCATCAGTTCGGGTCGTCCCTCGATGAAGCCTCGCACAATCGGATCGTCCGACCCCTGGATCTCGTCCGGCGTCCCCTCCGCGCGTATCACGCCATCGTAGAGCATCGCGACCCGATCAGAAATCCGGAAGGCGCTCTTCATGTCGTGAGAGATGACGACTCCGGTCACGCCCAGTTCCTCCGACATCCGTATGATCAGCTCATCGATCACCGCCGTCGTGACGGGATCGAGCCCGGTCGTCGGCTCGTCATACAGGATGTACTTCGGCTTCGTCGCGATGGCTCGCGCCAGACCCGCCCGCTTCTTCTGCCCCCCGGAGAGCTGTGCCGGCAGCCGGTCCTGGTAGCCGTCCAGATCCACGAGCCGCAGACACTCGGTCACCCGCTCCGGGATCGCGTCGCTGGGGAAGTCATCCATACGACGAAGACCGAGCCCGACGTTCTCCGCGATCGTCATCGAGTCGAAGAGGGCTGCGAACTGAAAGACGTACCCGACGTTGCGACGCAGCCGGTACACGGACTCCTGGTCGAGCCGTGACACGTTGTCCTCATCGACCCACACATCGCCTTCGTCCGGTCGCAACAGGGCCACGATGTGCTTCAGTGCCACCGACTTTCCGGAGCCGGAACCTCCGATCACAGTCGTCGTCTTGCCGTCTTCGATCTCGAGCGAGAAGCCTTTCAGGACCTCCTTCGGCCCGAAGGCCTTGTGCACGTCGATCATCCTGATGCTCATGACAGCAGCACCGCCGCCCAGAAGGCATCGAGGACCAAGATGATCATGCTGGAGATCACGACTGCGCGCGTGGTGGCCTGGCCGACCCCCTCCGCCCCCCCACGCGTGTGGAACCCGAACGAGCAGCCGACCGATGTGACCGTCATGCCGAAAGTGATCGATTTGATCGCCGCGAACTGGACGTCCCACGGCTCGAAAAAGAGTCTGAGGCCCTTGATGAATTCGGCCGAACTGAGGTCGAGCAGCGCCATCGATGTACCCCACCCTGCCGCGATACCGATCGCAATCGACAGGATCACGACCATGGGAAACATGATCGCACCGGCAAGCACCCGAGGCGTGACCAGGTAGGCGACCGGGTCATACGCCAGCGTCTCGAGGGCGTCGATCTGCTCGGTCACCCGCATGGTCCCGATCTCCGCCGCGATGTTCGCACCGACGCGACCGGAGAGAGCGAGCCCGGTCAGGACCGGACCCAGCTCGAGGATCATCGTCTTGCCCACGAGGGCACCTACGAAGTAGAGCGGTACCTGACCCGTAAATGTGTACGAGGCCTGGAGGGCCAGGACGACACCGGTAAATGACGCGATGAAGAGGGCAATGGGGACGGATTCGACCCCGATGCGCGTCATCTGGGGAAGAAGGTGGGGGCCCCACAGATCCACCTTCCGGAGGGCCCGGAACGCATCCGCGCCCAGGTAGCCCGCTCGACCCAAAGACGTCACGGATCGCAGAGCCCCTCGGCCTACAGTCCGAACCGGAGCGAGGTAGGAAGACATCCCCGATTATACAGCAACCAGAGACCGGGCGAACGATCTAGTCGTCCGGATAGTCCTCACTCTCGAGTGTGAACTCGACTTCCTCCATCCGTCCGTTCCCGTCGGGGAGTTCGTACGAGATCCGGACCCGGCATACGGCAGCGCGGGGGTCCGTCAGTGCCACCTCGAAGTCGAGAGACTGATCCGGCGACACGATCCGGGTCCGGATGCGCTCGCCGGGCTCCGTCTCCGGCCCTCGGGCGGGGTTTCGGAAGAGCGTCTTCGTTGACTGGCGACCCGACTCGAGCTGTCGCGTGACCTTTACACGCTTCAGCCAGTCGGGTTGATAGCTGACGCCATATTCGAAGCCGCGCTGGTCCGCGCCAGCCCCTTCACGATTGTGTCGTGCCACACCGGAACCCTGTTTCGTTTTTGGGAAAAACGGAGATAAACGATTGTTTATTCCACGATCCCA
>CALHIO010000081.1 GCA_938030915.1 uncultured Gemmatimonadota bacterium | reverse complement strand
TGATCGCGCTCTGATCCAGGTCGCGGACATTCTACGTGCCACGTTCCGGCGTTCGGATATCATCGCCAGGCTCGGGGGCGACGAGTTCGGGGTGCTCGCCCTCGAGGCGGCCGACGAGAGTGCAGAGCTTCTCGTCGAACGTCTCCGGGAGCGTGTGCAGGACTTCAACGAGACAAGCCCCGAGCCCTTCCAACTCTCGATCAGCATCGGGATGGCGCGTCATGACGACGACCCCCGGGTGCGGCTCGAGGACATGGTCGCCGCTGCCGATGCGGCGATGTATCGAGAGAAACACGCCAAGCGCCCGTCTTCGGTGCGGGATCAATGACCCCTCCCTCAGGCTCCGTGCACTGGCTGGTGCGCATCGCCGAGCGTGCGAGTGAGGGAGAGCATGAACGCCCCGGGATTTCCGCCGGAGCGGCCGCGGCCGATGCGTGGTCCGTCGTGGCGAAGTGGTTCGAACTCAACGACGACGAGCTGGCGGCGCTCGTTGCGGACTACTTCAGGCTGGACGTGGCGGATCTGAGCGGGGCGGACCCGAACGCTGCGGTACTCATCCCGGAGATGATGGCGCGCAAGCATCGTGTCTTCCCGATCGCCGAGGACGAGCGGACGTTCGTGGTCGCCACGTGCGATCCCACCAACGTCGAGGCGGAGCGCGCTCTCGGCTTCAGCACGGGGCGAACGCTTCGGTTCGAGGTCGCCGCGCCCGGTGTGATTCAGGACGCACTGGACGAGCGTTTCTCGCCGGAGCGTGCGGTGGAGACGCTCCTGGGCGGGCTCGGGGACGTCGACGAGGACGCCGTGAGACTCGTCGAGGAGATCGGTCCCGAGTCGATCAGCGAGGATGAGGTATCGGCGACCCCCGTGGTCAAGCTCACGAACCTGATCATTCGTGATGCCATCATGTCGGGTGCCAGCGATATCCACATCGAACCGGGGCGAAGGCTCGGGGCGGTCCGATATCGGGTTGATGGTGTGCTTCGCAAGCACATGGATCTGCCGATGGCGGCCCTCAACCGAATCATCTCCCGCGTGAAGGTGCTCGCGAAGCTTGATATCGCGGATCGACTGCGCCCTCAGGACGGCAAGGCTCGCGTCCAGGTGAAAACGCGCGGATACGATCTTCGTGTATCGACGATTCCCGCGGGCGGTGCGGAGAAATGCGTGATCCGGATTCTCGACTCGAGCAGCTCCATGTCGCTCGACGATCTCGAGATCCCCGGGCCGGAGCTCGCACGACTTCGCGACCTGCTCACGAACCGCGACGGGATCGTGGTGGTGACGGGCCCGACCGGTTCCGGCAAGACCACGACCCTGTACGGGGCGCTGCGCGAGCTCGCCGACGGCAGGGTCAACATCATGACGGTCGAGGATCCGATCGAGTACGAACTCCCCGGCGTTACGCAGACCCAGGTACAAACGAAACAGGGCATGACCTTCGCCTCGGCGCTCAGGGCGATGCTTCGACAGGACCCTGACGTGATTCTGGTTGGCGAGATCCGGGACAGGGAAACCGCGGTGACGGCCGCTCAGGCCGCGATGACGGGACACCTCGTGCTCACCACGGTTCACGCGAACGACGCGGTGGCCTCGGTGGCCCGCCTGGCGGATATGGGGCTCCAGTTCGGCACGATCGCTCAGGTGCTCCGGGGCGCCATCGCGCAGCGGCTTCTTCGCCGCGTGTGCGCGAATTGTGCTGAAGCGGTGAATGGCGATCTCACCGAGGAGGAACAGGCGCTGGCAGAGCGCCACGGCCAGGCACCGGTCGTGCGAGCCGTGGGATGCACCGAGTGCGGCTTCACGGGCTACCGGGGTCGCCTGCCCGTGAACGAAGTCATGGTCGCGAGCCCACGAATCGCCCAGGCTGTCGAACAGCGAAAGGGCTGGGCAACGCTTCACCGTGTGGCCATGCAGGGCGGAATGCGGACCCTGCACGCTGTCGGGATCGGCTGGGTCGCCTCAGGAGACACGACGCTGGCGGAGGTGGAGCGCGTGCTCGGCCAGGATCTCGCCGCCAACGACGACGGCGCCTCGGTCGGACCGCCGCGGGTTTTGATCGTCGACGACGCAGAGGAAGCACGCCTGATGATGCGAGCGCTTCTGGAGAAGGATGGCTTCGAGGTGGACGAGGCCTCGGATGGACACACGGCGCTCGACAGGCTCAAGATCGATCAGGACTACAAGCTGGTCGTTCTGGACCTGGCCATGCCGGGCCTCGACGGGCGCGAGGTGCTGGATCAGATCCGCGGGTCGGTCGATACGTCTGCGCTACCGGTTCTGATCCGGACCGCGACGGGAAATGATGCGCTCGAGGCAGAGCTTCTCGAGGCTGGAGCGGACGATTACGTGGATAAGTCGGTGGACGCGGCTCGCTTCATGGCCCGAGTTCACGCGGTGACGCGACGGGCGTTGTAGCCTACATGAAGCTTCTGTGCGGGCGGCGGCTGACGTGGCCTTTCATCGTCGCGTTCTGCGCGGTGTTGAGCGTCGCTACGGAAGCCTCGGGACAGCTCGAGCTGAACTCGCGGGGTGCGACACTCCGGTTGGGTGGCCAGATCGATCTGCACGCAACGGGGGCCTCGACGGATGCTCCAGACATGTTCTCGATCCGACGCGCGTGGCTCATCGTCGACATCACCCATGACGACTTCCTGTCCGGTCGCTTCATCACGGACATGGTCACCGAGACGGTATTCGACGCGAGCGTGCGGTTCGCGTTCCACCCCGCCTTCGCCCTCTCCTTCGGGCGCTTCAAGCGCTCGTTCGACCTGTTCGAGCTGGAGAGTATCTCGGACTACCTGTTCCTGGAGCGGTCGGGTCGGGTCCCGGGGTACTCGGGGTGCACCGGGATCGGTTCGATCTGTTCGTACACGAGCCTGACCCAGCGACTTCTGCTGGTCAACCGGGACACCGGGCTGCGGGCGGACGGGCGAATCGGTCCGTTCGGCTACACGGCGAGTCTCACGAACGGCACTCGGTTCGGAGCCACCGACGACAATGACGGGAAGTCGACGGCGACTCGGATATGGGTACAGGCGTCCGAAGGGCTTCAGGTCGGTATGAATGCGGCGTACAAGGACTATGTCGATCCCGACGGACGAACCCGGTACGCCAGGGTATGGGGACCGGACCTCGAGTTCGGCACCTACCAGGACGGACTCCTGGTGCAGGCAGGGGTGCTCACGGGTGACAACTGGCTGTCGCTGAGCGGTGGCCCCGGCGGGGCCCCGGAGCCCGGCCGATTCGTCACCGGCCAGCTGCAGATCTCCATCCACCTTCCGACCGACCTGCGACGGATCGAGGGCCTGGCGCCGATGCTGCGCGTCAGCGTGACCGATCCCGATGGCAACGTCGACGACGACGGGGGCGTCCTCCTGACGCCCGGCATCGCGGCGTATCTCAAAGGAAAGACCCGCATCACGCTGAATCTGGACCGATATGCCCCGTCAACCGGATCCTCGGTCTGGGCCCTCAGGATGGGCACGCTGCTTTACTTCTGAGGACCTCAACCTTGGCGGTCGGCTCCGACGGAACATCCACCCCGGGAGTGCAAGTAATACCGAATTGTGCCTCGAGCCGCTGCCGAGCTTCCGATTGACACGTCTTTGGGGGTGGGGCAGCTTTACAGGCTGTCGTTTTTCGGCCCGCACAACCGGTCCGAAGGCCCGTTCCGGGCCCTTTTTTCGTTGAACCCCTCGCATCCATGTTCAAGTCTCTACGGGGCCGCCTGATCACCGTCGCGATCGTCGTCCTGACGGCCGGTTGGCAGCTCTACTCACACAAGACCGAAACTGGCCAGTGGCTCAAGCTTGGCCTCGATCTCCAGGGCGGCATGCACCTGGTTCTCGAGGTCGACGATCCCGACGGCACGATGACCGCCGAGGCCAAGTCGGACATGATCGATCGCGTGGATCGGATCATCCGCACCCGTATCGACGAGTTCGGTGTGGAGGAGCCCCTCATTCAGAAAGTGGGTGGCGAGCGGCTCATCGTTGAGCTGGCCGGGATCGACGACGAGGAGCAGGCGAAGGGGATCGTCCAGCGGAATGCCTTCCTCGAGTTCAAGAAGGTCCTTCCGACGTCGGACATGGATGGTGCGCTTCGCCGCATCGATCGTGCGATCGTCGCATCACTCGGTGTGGACTCGATCACTGCGCTGGGGCGGGCGGTGATTCAGGAGGAGACGAGTAACCTCGAGAATCTCCTCTTCGGTGCGGACACGGCCACGGTCGACAGTGCGACGGCCGCAGCGGACAGTGCGGCCGCGGCTGTCGCCGACTCGATCGAGGCCGAGGAGAATGCCCTCAGGCCGTTCTCCTCTCTCCTTCTGATCGGGGACATCGAGGGTACGTATCTCGTGGCCGCTGCGGACCGTCCCGTCGCCGAAATGTTCCTCGCCATGTCCGAGGTCGAGCGTGCGTTCCCGCGTGAGCAGATCATGCTTTGGGGATCCGAGCTGGTCGGTCAGGCCGCGCAGACGTTCTACCGACTCTACGTCCTCGAGGAGGACTCCTTCCTGACCGGTGCGGAGCTCGAAGACGCGACCGCGATGCGCGACCCTCAGTTCAATCAGTCGCAGGTGCAGTTCGAGTTTTCGCGTGCTGGGGGGCGGCAGTTCGCCCGCTTCTCGGGCGCGAACATCGGGAACTACCTCGCAATCGTGCTGGACAACGAGGTGATGAGCGCCCCGGTGATCCGGGATCGGATCGGTGCGCGCGGTCAGATCGAGATGGGTCAGGGGACTCCGCTCGAAGAGGCGCGTGATCTGGCGCTCGTGCTTCGCGCCGGTGCGCTCCCGGCTCGAATCAACATCGTCGAGGAGCGGACGGTCGGTCCGTCGCTGGGTCAGGATTCGATCGACCAGGGACGGATCGCGGGACTCGTCGGCATCGGCCTCGTGGTCGTGATCATGATCGCGTATTACGGCGTGGCCGGATTCCTCGCGGTCGGAGCGCTCGCCGTCTATGTGCTGCTCGTTCTGGGCGGGCTGGCTGGGCTCAACGCGACACTTACGGTGCCCGGCATCGCGGGTCTGATCCTCTCGATCGGGATGGCCGTGGACGCGAACGTGCTGATCTTCGAACGCATTCGAGAAGAGCTCGACCACGGCCGAGCGGCTCGCACGGCCGTGGACGAAGGCTTCCAGCACGCACTGTCGGCTATCGTCGACGCCAACATCACCACACTGATCACGGCGTTGATTCTCTTTCAGTTCGGTACCGGCCCCGTACAGGGCTTCGCCGTGACGCTCTCCATTGGAATCGTGGCGTCCTTCTTCTCCGCACTCTTCGTGACCCGCTCTTTCTTCCTGGCATATCTGTCGGGGAAGAAGGCGTCGGATCCGATCAGCATCTGACCCGGGATCATGAGACTCTTCAACAACGCTCAGTACCGCTTCATTGAGGCGCGCAAGAAGGCCTACGTAGTCTCCGGGATCGTGCTCGCCATCGGCATCGGCGCGATGGCCACGAACATTGCCTCGCTGGGCAGCTGGCAGAACTACGGCGTCGACTTCGTAGGGGGATCGCTTGTACAGGTGCGCTTCGAGCAGCCTGTCACCGCGGGGGAACTGCGGGATGCACTGGGCGGTGCGCAGGCTCCTCCCATCACCCAGTTCGGGTCGGACAACGAGTTCGTCATCCGAGCGCCGCTGAACGAAGACGCGTCGATCACGGAGGTTGCGGAGGATCTCGAGGCCAGCGTCTCGGCGAATCTCCCGAACAGCGGGGTCGAGGTCGTCCGTACGGAACTCGTCGGCGCCAAGGTTGGTGCCGAGTTGCAGACGAAGGCGCTGCAGGCCGTTCTCTTCTCCTTCATCCTGACTCTGCTGTACCTCGCGTTCCGGTTCGAACTGCGGTTCGGACTGGCGGCGGTGATCGCGACGGCTCACGACATCCTGATTACGCTGGGCTTTCTCGCTCTTTTCCGCGTCGAGATCGCTCTGCCCACGGTCGCGGCGATTCTCACGATCCTCGGATACTCCCTCAACGACACGATCGTGGTGTTCGACCGGGTTCGGGAGAACATGCGCGCGAAGGGAGCGCGTAAGCGGGATCCCGTCGATCTCGTGAACGAATCGATCAACGAGACGCTCCCACGCACGGTGCTGACGTCCGGCACGACGCTCGCCGTTCTGACTGCGCTGCTCGTGTTGGGCGGGGCGGTGATTCGTGATTTCACCATTGTTCTGATCCTCGGGGTCGTGATCGGTACGTACTCTTCGATCTTCGTTGCGTCACCGGCGCTCATCGAGATCCAGAAGCGATGGGGTATCGCGGATCCCGAGCGGAAGAAGGACCGCCCTCAGCCCGCGACGGTGTGATCGAGTTTTTCGACAGTCACTGCCATCTGACTGACACCGCCTTCCGGGATGACCGGGAGGCGGTGTTTCGTAGGGCCCACGAGGCCGGTGTCACAAGATTGACCCTGATCGCGTCGACTGCGGACGATGCTGTGCGCGCGGCAGATCTCGCGGCCGGTCGGGAGGGTGTGTACAGCACCGCGGGGGTTCATCCTCACGCAGTCGGCGAGGCCGCTCCGGGGGATCTGGATCGCGTTCGGGAGGTCGCGACGACCCGCCCTGAGGTCGTCGCGATCGGTGAGACCGGCCTCGACTACTTCTACGACAACGCGCCTCGCGCCGAGCAGCGCGCGTCCTTCGACGCCC
>CALHIO010000080.1 GCA_938030915.1 uncultured Gemmatimonadota bacterium | reverse complement strand
CGCACCGGTCGAGGTCCCCGGGGGTGATCTTGAAGTCGTTGGACTGCTCGCCGAAGACCTCCACCGGCTCGGCCCGGGCGATCGTGACCAGGTCCGGGTAGGTGGTCCAGTACGGCGCCGCAATCATGACTTCGTCGCCCGGACCGAACAGCGTGAAGATCGCATTGAAGAGCGCCTGCTTCGCACCGGCCGTGACAACGACCCCGTCGGCATCCATCGCCCGACCCGCGCGCTCACTCAGCCGCTCGGCGATTGCCGCACGAAGCTCGGGGATCCCAGCCGGAGGTGTGTAACGCGTCTTCCCGTTCTGGATCCCGTCGATCGCAGCCTCGGAAATGAAGGCCGGCGTGTCGAAGTCGGGCTCGCCTGCGCTCAGATTGATGATGTCCCGACCTTCCGACGCGAGCTTCTTGGCCAGGGTACTTACCGCGATCGTAGCGGACGGCTTGAGCTTCTCGACATTCGCACTGAACTGCATCTAGACCTCGCTTTTGGACCGGGCGGGCACGGAATATGGTGGGAGCCCTCATGGTGAGAAACCCGATCGATATCTGGTTCGACTTCATCGACCCCGCTTCGGTGCTCCTTCTTCTGGACATCGAGGCCGCGATCGAGGAGGGAGCGGAGTGGGCCTGTGGATCGGAGATCCGATGGCACCCGTTCGAGCTTCGACCACCGCCAACCCCGCTGGTCGGGATCGATGACGCAGAGATCGCCCCGCTCTGGGTGTCAGCCCGCCCGCTGGCATCGGCGGCGGGCATCGATGTCGCACCGCCGAACCTCGTTCCCTGGACTCGAAAGGCCCACGAACTCGTCACGCATGCGAACGCTCAAGACTCTTCGTTGGCGAACAGCGTAAGGGTCGCCATTGCCCGAGCCTATGCTCTGGAGGGTCGGGATATCGGCCGAGTGGACGTTCTGGTGCAGATCGCGATCGACCATGGACTCGATCGCACGGAGACCAAGGCCGTCCTCGACGTGGACCGATACGATGCTGATGTGGCCGCCTCGGGACGCCGCGCCCGAGAGGCCGGGATCACGATCTCACCGACCCTCATCGTGGGCACCCGACGGATCGAGGGCTTCCACAACCGCACTACGCTCGGCACCTTACTCGGCACCTGAAGACTGCGAACGAACCGAATCCAACGGATCATGGCCGGTTACAGACGAAAGACGGCGAGCTCCCCGAGCGAGGTCCTCGAGCAGGCCGAGGCATTCCTCCCCGACATGCTGGGACTCACACGCTCCAACGACTCGTCACACAGCGCGACGTGGACGGGCACCGAAGGCTCCGTGACCATCTCCGCACATCGTCACGGTCCCTACACCGACGTCGTCGCGAACACAGACAGACTTCGGACGTCGCGGCTCGACTATGAGGTGCAGCGCCTCCTCAACCAGCTTCCCTACGAACCCGGTGATGCAGGTGGCCCGGGCTCCGGTGAGCGCACCTGATCGAGCCATCGACGTGAAATCATTCGAGGACCTCGGCGTCTCACCCGAGCTCACCGAGGCACTCGCCGCGGAAGGCATCGAGACACCCACTCCGCTGCAGGAAGTCGCCTTCCCGGTCGTTGCGAAAGGGAACAACATCGTCCTGGCTGCGGGACCCGGCAGCGGCGTGTTCGCGGCGTGGGCCGCGGGTGCGATGGATCGCATCGCGCCAGGGGATGATGCGCTCCGTGCCATCGTCGTGTGCGCGACCGCGGATACCGCCGAACGGCTTGCGGAGTCCGCCGCCCGGATGGCGACCGTGACAGGCCACAGTGTGGCGGCACTCGGTTCCTCGTGGGTCCTGCCGGAGCGCGCCGACCTCCTCTTTTCCACAGCGGACAGTCTATTGGCCTCGATGGAGTCCGGTGCGCTCGACATGTCATCGGTCGAGATCTTCGTCGTGGACCAGGCACACCTCATCGAGAGCCTGACCGGACTGGCGACGGTGGAACGGGTGCTCGAGTACCTGCCTTCGGGCACGCAACGCATCCTGACCAGTCTCCCCGTCACCGCGGGTGTGCAGGATTTCCTGGACCGGCATTACAAGCGCACGATGACGATTCCGACCCCCGAAGCCGACGTCGCGAAGCGTGGACAGGTTCGCTTCCGGATCGTGCCCGAACCGACCGAAGCTGCCACGCTGTCGATCGTCGACGAGTTGATCACGGACGGTGCGCGTCACGTGCTCGTGTTTTGTCGTAGTGAGGACCGGGCGGCTGACGTCGGCGACTACCTCACGCTTCACGGCTTCGTGGCAGGCGCGCCCGGAGATACGTCCGTCCCCGTCTGGCTCGGTGTGGACGCCCTCGAGGCGCGAGGGAAGGTACAGGGCACCGACGGCCTGGTCGTCGTGAGCTGTGACGCGCCCGCCGATCCGGATACGCTGGACCGACGCCACTCCCTCTCCGAAGACGGCGTCGTGGTTGTCCTTGCCCGGGAAGCGGCCCACATCCGCGCGCTCGGGAAGCGAACCGGATATGTGACGGTTCCGTTCCCGCCTCCCGCCCGAGCCGGTGGAGCGACCGCCCAGATCCGTGCGATGCTGGAGCAGGCAATGCAGGACGAGGACACGGCACCATACCTCTCCGCACTCGAGCCGATCTTTCGTGAGCACGACCCGGCGGAAGTCGCGGCCGCTGCTGTCGCCCTGCTCCGCAAGAAGTCCAGCACCGACCGGCCCGAGGCCGGTCCTTCGACAGCTGCGGCGCGAGCGACCGGAACACCGTCATGGTCGAAGCTCTTCGTCGGAGTCGGCGAGCGCGACGGTCTCACGAAAGGGGATCTGCTCGGCGCGATCACGGGTGAGGCGGGGGTGGGTGGGGAGGCCGTCGGACGGATCGAGATCCGCGAGAGTCACTCCCTCGTCGAAGTCCATGAGCCGGTGGCCCGAACGATCATCCAGGCGCTCAACGGCACGAGTATTCGGGGTCGAGCAGCCCGTGTCGACTTCGATCGCCCTCGGGCCAAGGCACCGCCACGCCGCGGTCGACCGGCACGCTAGTCGCGTCGCGACGCACCGATCAACACGCGCTGGACCATGAACAGCGGGAACTCGAAAAAAGAAGAGGCCGCGTCGCACAAGCGACGCGGCCTCTCTTGCTCTGCCTGTCGGCCGGAGCCGGTGCGGCGCCGGCTCCGAGGAGCCGATTCAGCCCCCGACCGATGGGCGCAAGGACTTAGTTGATGGCGTCCTTCAAGCCCTTACCCGCGCGGAACGCAGGCGTGTTGCTGGCGGCAATCTGGATCGTCTGCCCCGTACGCGGGTTGCGACCCTGACGAGCCTTGCGGTGCTTGGACTCGAACGTGCCGAATCCCGTGATCTGAACGCGCTTGCCACCCTTGAGGGCGCCGGAAATGATCCCACCGTCAGGCGAGAACATCGCATCGACAGCACGAGTGGCGTCGGCTTTGGTCATTCCAGCGGCTTCGGCGAGGGCGTCCACGAGGTCGGACTTGTTCATCTGGCGGCTCCTGAGTTGGAACGAGAAAGTTAAAAAATTTGCGGCCGGAGCCGCCCAGAGTGCAGGCCGAAGACACCCCGAACATCGGAGAGCCCAAAGCACTCGAAAAGCCGCATAGAATCAAGTGTTTACGGGCCTGCGGGTCATACTAGAACCTACGGTACACCCCCTGTTCAGGGGCGTCAAGTGAGAATCCGGCGAAAACCCGCATAATTCCTCGGGATTCTCGGGATCGCGGCCTAAACGCAAGCCCCCGTCGCCTTTGCAGGCTCGCGGGGGCCAATTTTCGAAAAGTCTCGGACGCCAAACCGGAGAGCGACCGTGGCGCTCGGGACTAGTCGACCTCGATCTCCGGGCCCTCGACGTCGTGGACTGAGCCGTGGTCCTGCCTGTCCTTCTTGAGCCACTCCATGACGAAGTACGCGACCGCCACGACCACCGCGACCTTCACTGCCAGCGCGATCAGGGCGATCACGAGCCCGAACATCGGAAACAAGAGAGCCGTGATGATCTTGAACAGCACGAAGCCCGAGACTCCAACGAACGCGACCGTACCGAGAGACCTCATCGGGGTCCTCCAAAGAATTCGTTCATCCGACCCCGCACTACGCGGCTCGCGGGGCGGTGGTTTCGGGGGGACCTACTTGTAGCGATACGTGACCCGGCCCTTGGAGAGATCGTACGGAGACATCTCGACCTTCACGCGGTCTCCCTCCAGGACGCGGATGTAATTCTGCCGCATCTTGCCGGAGAGGTACGCATGCACTTCGTGGTCGTTCTCGAGCAGCACCCTGAACGTTGCGTTCGGGAGCACCTCGGTCACCGTCCCTTCAATCTCGATCGCGTCTTTTCCCACGCTGTCCATCCATTGGAGTCCTGGCCACCGACCGATACGCCGAACTACGGCAGCCCTGTTGAGCCGAGAACCTTAACGCGGCCGGCCGGCCGTGGCTACATGCGGAACCGGTAGCTCAGCTTGAGAAAGAGACCGTCCGCGGTGGGGCGCACGTTCTCGAACCCGAAGGCTCGGGCATCGACCATCTGACGCGTGTAGCCGAAAAAGAAGACCGTGCCCGGAGAGGGCTCATACCCGAGCAGGCCCTCGATGCGAAAATCGTTGTTGACCCGTCCAGCCCGGGCGAAACAGCCGGAGCCCCCGCAGCTGACGAGCGGCAGGCCGGTCGCGCCATCCTGCAGCGCGAGCGCTTCCTGGCTCCCGTACTCGAAAATGCTGCGAAGGAAGAGGGCTCTGGAGAACTGATAGCGCACCCGAACACGCGGGATGATCGCGTTCGAGTGCTCGACGCCGTCGGTTCGGCGCGTGAGCCGGCTCCAGTTGGCCCCGATCTCGGCTACGAGGGAGCTCGTCGGATACAGGTTCAGGCGAGCCTCGCCCGACAGCGAATTGGCGGGCTCCACCGCGACGCCATAGGACCGATCGAAGATCGGCCTCTGGCTGCGGGTCATCCGAACGTTCCCGCGGATCTTCTCCCATTTGTTCAACCAGATCCCGACGGTCATGCTGGGCAGGAGGTCGAAAAGATCCTGATCGGGCCGGAACGGCGCGACGGCTCCACCCACGTCCTGGACGAACAGGCCCTCGTACTGCTCGGGCTGGAAGACGAACCGGGTCATCTGGTAGTTCGCCCAGATGGTGACGTTGTTCTTGAATCCGAAGCGGGTGCTGAGCTGAAGCTCGCCCTCTTCGAACCCCTTCCCGCCCCAGAACCGGTCGTGATCCCAGAACGCCTTCGCTTCGAGGGAGGGGGCGACCGACTCCAGCAAGGCGCCCCGGCGTCCGAACCACGAGTACGAGGCACGTGAGTTGACCTGAGAGGTTCCGACTCGCTGAAAGAAGCCGCTCCCGGGCGAGAAGCCCTCCTGCGTGTCTTCGAACTCGGCGTTGAACTGGAAGGTGCGTCCAGCGCGCTCGAACCGGACGGACCCCATCGTCCCATCGAGGCGCTCCGCGAAAGACGGATCGTTCGTGAAGCTGCGGGCGCCCATCAGCGTGAGCGTATACCGACCACCGAGCTGGATTCGGGCATCCGCACCCGCCACGCGGTTGAACTCCGATGCACTCGTCGTCCGATCCGTGTAGACGGCCCCGATGGTCGACGAAGCGCCGACGTCGGCTCGTGCCCGCAGGAGGTTCACATAGACGTTGTCGGCGTCAGCCGCGAACGTCTCGTCGACCGCACCCAGATATCCGACGTTCAGGCCCCCGACCTTCCCCGTGAGCTTACCACCGGTGATCGGGTTCTGAATGGTTCTCGTGTACACGAGCTGCTTCGGCATACCGAAGATCTCGGTACCCTCGAGGAAGAACGGCCGGGCCTCGGGGAAGAAGAGCGCGAAGCGCTCGTTCACCTGCACCTGACCGGCATCCGCTTCCACCTGACTGAAGTCGGGATTGAACGTGCCGTCGAGCGTCAGGTTCGACGTGATCCCATACGTGGCGTTGAAGCCGAATTCGCCAGTAGGGTCAGCGTGCACGAAGTCGTCGTTCGCGTCGAGCGCACCGTTCCTCGACCCGGTCACAAAGGGATTCACCTCCATGAACAATCCCATATCGAGACCGCGCAGCCCATTGAGCTTTCCTGCCTGCGTGAGACGGTTCGCCACGGATGCGGAGATGGGAGCCCAGGAGCTTTCGTATCCGTTTCGCTGAATCTTCCGTTCGACCTGGAGCCCCCACGACTGTTCCTCGAGCTCGGGGAAGCGCAGGCTCTTGAAGGGAATGCGGACCTCGGCCTGATATCCCCATTCGGTCAGCTCGGCGTCGGACTCCCAGAGGAAGTCCGGGTTGTCGTCGATGGGCGAGAACATGCCGCGTCCCCGACGGCCCGTGCTGCCTCCCGTCTCATTCCAAAGCCCGTCGTGCTGGACGCCGAACGGGTTCACGGTGAACACGTAGGCCCGGCGCTGATCGTCGAAGGTATCGAGAATGAAGCGGACGTAGTCGTCCGTATACGTGAACCCGTCCCGCTCTGAGAGGGTGGCACGAATGCCGGACGGGTCATCGTCGAAGGCTTTCACCGCGAAGAAGATCGCGTCGTCGTCCACGAGGACGAGCACTTCGGTGCGCTGCGTCGCCTCGGACCCCTCGATCGGGTTGAACTGAGTGAAGCCTTCGAGAAGCGCCGCCTCCTCCCACGCGAGATCGTCGAGCTGCCCGTCGACGTCGATCTCAGCCGATTCGACAGCCGGCGTCTGGATTTCCAGCTCGGCACGCGAGCCGACGTATCGCGCGACCTCGATGAGGCGCTCGCCGAGGTCGACGAGATCGGATGAGTGCGCGGGCTCACCGCCACTCGGGATTCCGGTGGCGGCTGCGCCGGCGACTGCCGCGAGCTGGAGAAAGACAGGGAGCATGATATCCAGGCGGGGGCCGAACGAGCGCCCCGGAATAGGTATGTTGTTCTGACCGATACGACACGCGGAGACATCGCGCTGCTGAAGCGCGCGGACCCCGATGACCCACGATCGCTTCACCGACGAAGAAACGCGCTCGCTCGCCGCCTCGTTCCGGGAGGCGAACGAGCTCGTGTGCCCGCGCTGCTTCATTCAGCTCGACCGAAGATCGGTGCCTCCGAGGAGGGATGTTTCTTACGTCCGCGACCGGATGTGGGTCACCTGCGCCCGCTGTCATCGCTCGGCGGTTCTGGACCGGAGGCAGCCCGAGTGAACCGGATCGTCTTCGTGGGACGCCGAGTCGTCGTCGAGGCAGGAGATCCGATCCCGCGTTTGCCGGATGACGAAACGCTCGAACGTGCACTCGGACGAGACCGGCTCGAGGCATCTTTCGTCGACGTCCGGCTGAGCGGGCCGAATGGCGCACCAGTGCAGGTCCACGTTCTCGAGGACGACGACCTCGCGGTCGCGGACGGTTCCGGCCTCGAGGCTTCTCCTCTTCGCAGCGCGTGGCGTGATCTGGACCCCCGTGACTTCGACGTCGTTGGAACGGCGCGTCAGAAGGCGGACTGGGTGCTCACGCACCGGTTCTGTGGACGCTGCGCGGCCCCGACTCTCCTCGACCCGAACACGGAGGGACTTCGCTGCACGGAGTGTGATCAGATCCATTACCCTCGGATTGCGCCTGCCGTGATCGTTCTCGTCCAGCGTGGCCGGAACGCTCTGCTGGGACGATCCCCGAGATTCCCCGAGGGCGTGTACTCCACTCTGGCGGGGTTCGTCGAGCCGGGGGAAACGCTCGAGGCATGCGTGCACCGCGAAATCGAGGAAGAGTCGGGGGTGCGGGTGCACAACCTCCGATACTTCGGCAGTCAATCGCACCCCTTCCCGCATTCTCTGATGGTCGGGTTCGTTGCCGACTGGCTCGAGGGGGATCTCCGAATCGACCCCGACGAATTGGTCGACGCCCGTTGGTTCGATGTCGACGACCTCCCACGGAGGCCACACCCGAGGTCCATCGCCTTCCGCCTGATCGAAGACTTCGAACAGCGGGTGCGAGCCGAGCTCGGATCGCGTTGACGTGCCCGAAGGCGGCCCCGAGGTTGGGGCGTTCCTTCACGTCCTGAACCGCACCGACATGCGCCTTACCCTCTCGTCCGTTGCACTCGCCGCTCTGCTTCTTCCCGCGGCGGTCGTGGCGCAGACCCAGAGCGTTCTGCCCCGGACGACGACCCTCCCGGCGTCGACACGTGCGATGGCACTCGGCGACTCGTACGTGATGAACGCGGGCCACTCCGACGTGCTCTTCTACCACCCGGCTCGACTCACGAGCGCCAGCGGGTTCGGCGCCGACCTCCAGCGGTGGGGCGTGGCGGCATCCGCGGCGGCGTTCTCGGGCAGCTTCGATGCATTTGGGGGCACCTGGGGCCTCGGCTTGCGTTCGCTCCAGTACGGCGTACCGGACGGCGGCTCCTTCCAGTCGCCCGTCGGCCAGGACCATCACTTCGTATCCGGCGGTGATCCGGTGTCGGAGCGTACGGCGACGATCGGATACGGGCGCGAGGTCTTCGGCGGAATCTCTGCAGGCCTCGCCGTCGATCTGGTGGACACCCGCGTCGAGTCGTCCCAGCACAACATCATGCTGGTCGATATCGGGCTGTCGACCGACCTCGGCCCGCTCGGGCTGGGCCTCACCGCGCACGACCTCGGAGACAAGCCGTTCGGCGACTTCGGGTCAGGCCCCTCCCGAGTCGTGCTCGGGGCCGGTGCATATGGTCAACAGGTCGGTGGCCTGGACCTTGGGTTGGCGGCCAATGCGGGCATCGATGCCGAGGACGAACTGACCTTCGGGGCCGGAGTCGAGATCGGATACTATCCGATCCAGGGGCGGACCTTCGTCGCGCGAATCGGTGTTCAGGACGTCCCCGACGGAAGCGACGTCTCGCCGCTGACCGCCGGCTTCGCGTTCTGGGCCGACGACCTGACCGTCGAGTGGGCGTTCAGGCCGGTCAGCGATGCCGACGAGGGGGGAACGCACCGCTTCGGCGTACGCTGGCGGTAGGCCGGCGAATCGGGACGCGCCTGGAGCAGATCCCGGCGCTTCTTCGGCCGGCGGCTCGCGTCCCTCACCCCGTCCTCCTCAGTTGCCGGACGGGCCATCGACCCGGGCGCCGAGAAACGCCGGATCGAGCTCGCTGAACCCGATCTGGTCGATCGACACTTCCCCACCGTGCACCTGATCGAATACAAAGGCGATCGAGGTCAGTCGGCGGGGATCGATCGCCGGATTCGCGGCTAGGAAGTCACCGAGCGGAATCGAGTACGTTTGAAGGATGAGCTCCCAGTGCGTCGCGAAGCGTTGCGCCTCGATGTCACCTCTACGCAACACGTACGTATCGAGCGGACGACGGATCGCGCCATAGTCGCTGAGGATGACCTGCGCCGAATGGCCGTCGCGATCCGTCACCTCGATGCTGAGGTCGACAGGGGGGTCCTCCGGTTCGTCCCCGTCCCCGGATGATCGCTGCGACGCATCGTTCGAGTCGGACTCGTTTTCGTCGTCCGGAGCAGGGTCCTTTCTCGGGCGGGGCACGCGAGGCGTCGGCCCGAGCATGAAGTCGAGCGTCGTCGACGCCGACAGGCCCCAATTCGATGCGAGGTACGTCGGCAACTCGATCGTGTACCGTGCCGGGGGGCCATGACGCGTCGTGTCGGCTCCTGCGATCCGGTTGTTCCAGCCCACCGTGACGGCCTGGTTCTCCTGAGAGGCTGATGTGTTCGCCCGATTACTGGAACGGAGCTGCAGCATCTCCTCCTTCCACGTCGCGAGAGAATCACCCCGAAGCACGACACCGGCTTCGGTGCCGGAGGTCACGTCGATGTCCTCCTCGAAGGAGGCGAGGGCGCGAAAGTCACTCGTCTCGAAGCGGGTGATGTACATCGTCTCGGGCAGCCATTCGCCGATCACCCGGTGATCCCGGAAGATCGGGAGGTACCGCTTGTCGCCCTTCGTCACGATGTCGAGGAACGCCGATACGTAGATCTCTCCGAATCGTCGCTGGTCTTCCTCGGGGATCAGGCCACGCAGGTCGAGGAAGCGTGCCGAACGCGGACCTCCATCGAACGAGCCCCAGACGGAATTCCACTGTCCGTGGTTGGCCCGATAGACATAGACCGCAGACTTGAAGTTGAACTCGTCCGGATCCGTGAACTGCAACCGATCGTAGATCCGAAGTCCATGGAAGCTCGTGACGTCACCGTCGTGCGAACCGTGGAACGTCAGATAGCTGACATCCTCCACGACGACCTTTCGACCGGTCGGCAGGTACTGCCCGTCCACCGGCGCGATCGAGATGATGCCCTTGATCGCCAGATCGAAATCGAAGGTCAGGGATGCATCGTCCGGGTAATGGGAGAGCCGATTGAAGGCGGCCGCATTCGCCACGGCCTCACCACCGCGTGAGTGTCCGATCAGAACGACGTTGCCCATGTCGACCTTGCCCTCGAACGGATTGTCCGACTCCTCGTTGAACTCTTCGAAGAGCTTGGCGTGGCGAAGCAGGAACCAGCCGCGAGCGTCGTTCTCACCGCGGATGCCCCCGTTGATGAAGTTCTCGTCGACGCTGGCGAGGATGTAACCGCGACTCGCCATCAGTTCGCCCAGGTAGTCGTACCCGGGGTCCGAGAAGTCCCGCATGTTGTGGTTGCCGTGAACCACGAGGACCAGCGGAAACGGGCCATCCCCATCCGGATACCAGACCCGCGCGTTCAGCGGCATCTCCTCCGGCGTGAAGCCCCAGTATTCGTTGCGCTCCTTCGCCGAGCTTCCCAGGTCGACCATCGTCGAAACGTCGACGGTCGGGGTGGTGATCGTCACCGAGTCCCGGTACTCCGGCCGGTTCTTGTCGGTGCCCGACCCGTAAAAAAGGGTCAGAACGTCGTACGGACCCGGCTGACCAGGATCAGGGGCGTCGAGCGTCTGCATCGAGAGCACGACGTCGGCGTCGCTCGGGGTAAGCTGGAGGGCCGGCGTACACGCGGTCGCGGCCAGGAGCACTGCGGGCAGGAAGCTCATCTTCGTTGTCATCCGCCCATTCTGGCGGCGCCCCGACGGGCTGGCAATCACCACACCGCTTGGCTAGCCTTGGCCGCCGGAACGACCCACCCAGACGGAGAAATCATGGCCAACCCCACGGTCACCATCGAGACGAATCACGGCACGATCACCGCCGAGATGTACATGGATCAGGCCCCCAAGACCGCGGGCAACTTCATCGACCTCGCGAAGAAGGGGTACTACGACGACCTCATCTTCCACCGCGTGATCGATGGGTTCATGATTCAGGGCGGTTGCCCCGACGGGACCGGCCGCGGCGGGCCCGGCTACACGATTCCCGACGAGTTCGCCGCCGGCCTCGCTCACACCGACAAGGGCATCTTTTCGATGGCGAACGCCGGGCCGAACAGCGGCGGGTCACAGTTCTTCATCACGCTGGCCGCAACGCCCTGGCTCGACGGCAAGCACGCCATCTTCGGACACGTCACCGACGGGATGGACGTCGTCGAGACGATCGGAAAGATCGAGACCGGGTTCGGTGATCAACCGTCCGAGCCTGTGGTCATGATCAAGGTGACGGTCTCTGAGGGAGAGTAATCTCCCGGAGCGATGACCTTCTCACGGATCCCGACAGCACGCCGGGCATCCAACGCTGCGAGACGGGGTCGGGCGCGCGACGTCCGACCCCGTCGTGTGGTCAGCCGTCCCGCCTGACCGCTCGTCCGACGATGATCGTGATGTTATCGGTGCCTCCCCCGTCCAGTGCGTCCTGCAACAGATCTTCGCAGACCTGACGCGCCGACGTCATGGCTGCCAGACGGTCCCGGATCCGGTCGTCTGAGACGTGCCGGGTCAGGCCGTCCGTGCAGATCATGTGAACGTGGTTCCACCCACTCGGAATCCACTGCACGACCGGTTCCGACTCGGAGCCGCCTAGGGAGCTGGACAGTACATGCGCCACCCGAAGCCGCTTGGCCTCCTCAACGCTCAGGATACCGGCGTCGACGATGCTCTGGCCGTACGTCTGGTCGCGCGTCACCTGAAGCAGTCGGTCGTCACGCAGGACGTAGTGACGGCTGTCTCCGACCTGGACGACGAAGATCTGGGGCCAGACACCGATCCAGAGCGTGAGCGTCGTCGACATTCCTGCGAGGCCGGGATCGGACTCACCCGCCTCCAGAACGTCGGCATGTGCCCGGAGCGCGGAGGCGTGCAGCGCACCGGTGAAGGCGTCCCTGTCCGTCGAGTCGGCCGTATAGTACGCGCCGATGCTTTCCGTCACGTAACGGGCCACGGCCCCGACGACCCGACGACTCGCCTCCTCCCCTGCCTGACCCCCTCCCACCCCATCGGCGACCATGGCAATGAACGCCATGCGATCGTCCTCCGCCCACGACAGTTCGGACTCGGGAAGGCTCGTGAGGTGGACCTCGACGTGCTTGCGCAGTTCGCAAAGCAGAAAGTGGTCCTGGTTCTCTTCCCGCACGATACCCGCATGCGTCAGACCGAACACGTCGATCTCGTCGCCGCGCGGTTTACGCGTCGGATCGACCGGACTGGGATCGGATGAGGGGCTGCCCATCGATCTACATCATCGAAGCGACGAGCACAGGATCCGTCGCCCGACGACCCGTTGCTTGCCCTTCGACCGTCACACCGGGCTCGAGATTTCCGCCGTACACGGCACCCTCCGTGTCCACCATGGTCGCTACCATGAGGAAGAACACCGAGCCGTCTGACGACGCAGCGTCTCCCGTCGCTCCCCCCAACATGGTCGTACTCGACGAACGTACACCGCTCTGCCCTTGGAGGGCGACCGCGGCGGCGCCCACGGCGCTGCGGTTACGTCGCACCCCCGGGGGGACACGCAGCCCCGCTACCCGATGGGTCGCTCCAGCTTCCCGATTTCATATCCTGCCGGCGGCTCTGCTCCGAGCAGGTGTCGCACGAAATAATCCCAGCGCCGTCTCATCATGTATGGCTCATTGCCGAAGCCATGACCGCGATTCGGCAGCATGAGCAGGTCGAAGTCCTTGTTCGCAGCAATGAGCGCATCCACGACGAGCATCGTGTTGGACGGCGGCACGTTCGTATCGAGCGTGCCGTGTGCAATCAGCAGCTTACCCTCGAGATTTTCTGCGAGGAGCTGGTTGGCCTGGTTGTCGTAATTGGTCGTTCCATCCGGGTAGACCTCCAGCAGGCCCTGCCATTTTTCGCCCCAGTCGTCCTCGTAGTTGCGGTTGTCGTGGTTCCCCGCCTGGGACACTGCGACGGAGTAGAAGTCCGGGTACCGCATGATGGCATCGGCCGCGGCGAAGCCACCCCCCGAGTGACCGTAGATGCCGACTCTGGTCGCGTCGATCCACGGATGGCGATCGGCGAGCTGTTCGATGCCACCCATCTGATCGGGTAGGCCATTGTCGCCCATGTTGCCGTAGTACGCCTCGTGAAACGCCTTCGAACGCATCGGAGTGCCCATTGCGTCGAGCTCGATCACGACGAACCCGAGTTCGGCGATCGCCTGAAGGTCACGATGTGACGCCCGGAAGCTTCGTGACCCGACGGATCCGCTCTGAGGACCCGGATAGAGGTAGTTCACCACCGGGTACGACGTATCCGGATCGAAATCCAGAGGGCGGAACAGAAGTCCGTGCAGATCTGTCTCCCCGTCCCGTGCCTTCACCGTGAACGGCATCGGCGGCTCCCATCCTGAGGCCTCCAGGCGCGAAATATCCGCGGTCTCCAGAGTCATGACCGCACGCCCGCCCTCATCCCGGAGCACGTGGACCGGTGGCACGACCGGCGTGGAGTACGAATCGACGAAGTATTCCCCATCCGGAGCGATCGAAACGGTGTGGTTGGCGCTGTCCGGAGTCAGCAGATGGACCTCCGCGTCGTCGAGGCCCACCCGATACAGGTACTGGAAGTACGGGTCCCCGGGCTCGCGCTCGTTCCCCATGAAGGTCACGGTGCGCCCATTCTCGTCCACCGACCGGATGTCGAGCACGTTCCAGTCGCCTTCGGTGACCTTCCACTTCAGCTCGCCGGTATTCGCGTCGTACAGAAAGAGATTGCCCCAGTTGTCACGCTGAGAGAACCAGAGGATCTCTTCGGTACCCGACAGGTAGCGCCAGCCGCTTTGCGACTCGTAGAACGTCTCCTCGACTTCCTCGAAGATGTCCCGCACCTCACCGGTCGTCGCGTCCGCCATCCGGACCTGAGCGACCTTGTGATCCCGCGAACTGGACACGAAGACGAAGCGATCGGAGTCCGCGCTCCACTCGAGGTCGCCGAGCTCTCCCCCGCACTCGATGTGGTCGGAGCAGGTCGAGCGATGCTGGTCCGGATCCATGTCCAGCCTGACCATATGGTCGCCAGCCGGACGATCCAGGTCGAGTACGATGCGGTGGACACGGAAGATGACCGTGTCCTCCGGGAGCGGGTACGGCCACGTGTCGACCTCCGGGTGGCCGACCTTCGTCGACGCCAGCGTCATGGTACCGACGCCTCGGGCGTCGTGACGGAAGGTGGCGATCTTCCGCGAGTCCGGTGACCACTTCACCACGGGACGGTCGCGGCGAACCCAACCGGCGTTGTTGGTGCCGTACCCGAACAACTCCTCCCCGTCCGTGGTGAGCTGAGTCTCCGTGCCCGACTCTCTCTCGCGGACCCAGAGATTGTGATCCCGGATGAAGACGACCCGCTCTCCGTCCGGCGACACCGCCTCGCTTCGCTGAACGGGTTCTTCTTCTTCCTCACCCACGCACGTGTATTCCTCGAGATCGCACCGCGCGACGCCCATGCCACGAAGGCTCAGGACGACGTCATGACCCTCGAATGACATGGCGGATATGGGTATGTCGAGCTCATCGAAGCTCACCCCGACCGCCGCGCCGAGTGCCTGCCCGATGCGGCCATGATCGAAGGCCCGGCCCTTCGAGGCGGACGACGGGTCGACCACGACGTACTCCGTCCCGCCCCGAACGGTGTTGGCATACCAGAAACGGCCATCGTCCATCCAGCGTGGCTGGACCGAGTTCCCGTACACGAGGGGGGCGGTGTTTCCACCGAGGAACCGCTCAGCGCGCGCATAGTCGTCGGCGGTCAGCCGAGTCGCCTGAGCATACAGAGGCGCCGTCACGATCATGGATGCGATGGCCATGCCGAATACGGCGGGAAGGTGTCCGACGCTGGGTCGCATCGATGCGCTCCTGATGATTCGATCGTCTGTGCCGAAGAGGATACTCCGGAGTCCACATGGCTCGAGCCGGCGAGAGAACAGCGCTCTCGCC
>CALHIO010000079.1 GCA_938030915.1 uncultured Gemmatimonadota bacterium | reverse complement strand
GCGGATATACCGCGACAGTGCCTGGGTGATTCGCCCTTCCAGTTCGGATCGGAGAACTCCCTGCAACGGTATCTCACCGAACATCGGAAGCGCGATCATCGGTCCCTCGGGACTCGACTGGACCGGGACCGTGTCCGGAAGATTGGGCTCGCCATCCACGCTCAGGACGACGGCATCCCCCAGGCGGAAATCTCCAACCTCGAGGCGCTCCCGAATCTGTTCGATCCGGGTCCGTGCATCATCCTTGAGGTCGTTCGAGTATGCGGTCGAGGCCAGCAGATCCTCGTACTGGCGAACCAACGCCTCGAGATCCGACCGGCTTCGAATGGAATTTCCCGACGTCGGAGTCGGGAGCGATTGAGCGGAGAGAAACGAAGCAGCGGGTCCAAGCAGGCACCCCAGCGCCAAGACGAGCGATAACCGTGTGTATTTCATGTCGTGAACATATTCGTGCGGATCCTGCCGGTACAGCGGCCTCCGCCTGTCGCGCCCCTCCGACACTCATGTAGATCGTACCACACAGCTGCCCGTGGTACGACCGGGCACGGCGAGAGAAAATCAAGCTTGAATTTGTGCACACTTCTTGCTCATATTCGAACGACCCGACTCGCACCCCTCCCAGCATGCAACCGAACCGGGATCTCAACCCACTCCTCCTGATCATTGATGACCAGGAGTCAAACGTGCGCTCTCTCGAGAGCGTGCTTCGGCCGAAAGGCCATGTGGTGCTCAAAGCGTCCACGGGCCATCAGGCGCTGGACCTGACGACCAAGGTCAGCCCCGACGCCATCCTGGTTGCACGAAGTCTGCCGGATTTCGATGGGATCGATCTCATCAGAACACTGGTGCAAGAGGCCACGGTAGGGGGTACGACGCCGATCCTCCTCACCGCCGGGACGGGCCTGGGGAAGGCGGAGCGACTCGAGGTGCTGGGCGCCGGGGCATGGGACATCCTCGAGCAACCCCTCGACGTCACGGAACTCATCTTGAAACTCGACACCTTCGTGCGAGCCAAGCAGGAAGGCGACCGTGTCCGAGACCAGGGCCTGACCGATCCCGAAACTGGTTTCTACAACGTGCGAGGGGTGTTGAAACGGGCGAAGGAGCTGAACGCCGATTCCGCGCGTGCAGCGCGACCGCTCGCCTGCGTCGCCTTTGGGCGACAGTCGTCCCCTGAGGCGGGCGCTGTCGGAGGCGCGAAGGATCGTTTCACGGAGCGCGTGAGCGCGGCACTTCAGTCCGTCACTCGAACGTCCGACGCGGTCGGGACCCTGAGCGACGAGGAATTCGTCGTCGTCGCTCCCGGGACGAACTCCGATGGAGCCGTCCGGTTGGCCGATCGCATTCTCCAGGAGCTCACGTCTCAGGAGAAAGACCCGAGGGTGGTCGAAGACCTGACCTCGTCCGTCCGCGCCGGCTTCTACTCCGTTTCAGCTCCGGGCGACACCTCAGCGGAGGACATGCTCCTGCGTGCCACGATGGCTCTGAGGCGCGCGCAGCAAGACGACGGAAGCTTCAGAGTCCGGGCCTACGACGCCTGAACAATCCGAGTCGACGGCACCCTATCCGGTGATCTGATCCCGCTCGGAATCGTCATCGTCGGAAGAGTCTCCTTCAGGCGAGTCCGCGGCCAGCAGGTCCCGGACATCCATGTCGCCCTCTTCGGGTACCGGCTCATAGCTGGGCAGATAGTGCGCGTAGTAGGAGTGGTAGCTGTCCGACGCTGAGACGTCGTTGAGAATGGCGCCGAGAATCCTGATTGGGAGGCGCGCCAGCTGATCCAGCTTCGCCTGAGCGAGGGCCCGCTCCGTCGTGCCCGTCCGGATCACCACTGCGAGATGACCGGTCAACGAGCCCAGGATCAACGGATCCCCACCCGAAGCGAGAGGGGGACAGTCGACGATGATGACATCGTAGGAGCGCTTCAGCGTGCCCATGAAATAGGCCATGCGCGGAGAAGCCAACAACTCCGGCGTGGACACGCCCCTGGATCCTGACCCTACGAAGTCCAGGTTCGGATGATCCGTGGCCTGGATGATGTCGTCACCGATGCGTTCCCGCAGGTAGTCGACCAGACCTGGGGCGCGTTCCCGCCCTAACAGGCGGTGCGCATCCCCTCGCCTCGTGTCTGCGTCGATCAGCAACGTACGTCGACCCACCTCGGAAAAAGCCACCGCCAGGTTCGACGAGATCAGCGACTTCCCCTCGCCTGCGGACGGACTCGTAATCGCGAGCGTGATCGGACCGGCCGAACCGTACGCGAATCCGACATGGATCCGGAGCTCGCGAAAGGCCTCGAGCGCCTGCGCCGCGTTGATGACCCCTTTTCGGCCCTTCGACGACTCGATCCGGGGGATACTGCCTAGAATATCCAGCCCGATATCACGGCCCACGTCCGCCGCATAGCGGAAGCGTGCGTCCATGCGGTCCAGCAGGATCGCGCCACCCGCAGCGAGGCCAAGGCACCATAGCAGAATCGCAGCGGACAGCGGCAGCCGCTGATCGTCCGAGGGCCGTTGAGGAACCGCGGCCTGATCGAGGATTCGAACGTCCGGAATGGAACTCGCGGCCGCCAGGCGAGCCGCCTCCACTCTCCCGCGGATCTCATTGTAGAGATTTTCCGTCGTCGCAACGCGCCTCTCCAGACGACGCTCCTCGATCGTACGAGGTGGGATCGCCTGGAGCTCGGCGGCAGCCGCATTGACGTACGCCTGCATTTCGGCCTCTCGAGCGGCGAGGTCGCTGACGATGCCATTGACCACCCGAGGAATCGCGTCGGTCTCGATATTGTCGATCTGAGCCAGAATGTCCTGTATCGGCGTGTAGTCGTCGGCGTAGCGCTGCCGCAGCACGCGAAGCTGCGACCGGGCCTGCACGAGTTCGTCGAGAATCACACGAAGCTCTGAGGAGCCCGCTGCAGCCGGGATCACCTCGAGGGCCTCGATTCTGACCGCACCTTCGGTCGCGAAGGATTGAGCCGCCCCCTCGAGCCGGGCACGATCCCGACGGAGTTGCTCGACCTGCACCTTCATGTCGAAGTAGTTGCCGAAGACGGGGTCTCGGGTGATCTCCAGCCCCGGAGCGATCGGGGTAGACTGATCCGACGGCAG
>CALHIO010000078.1 GCA_938030915.1 uncultured Gemmatimonadota bacterium | reverse complement strand
GACACAACTCGGGAATCTGAATGCCGAGCGTATCGAAATCGACGCGGGTGTCGGTTCCATCACGCTCGGCTTCGGAGGCCGGTGGGAACGGGACGCGCGCGTCAATATCGACATGGGACTTGGCGCCCTCGAACTGCGGATTCCGGAAGGACTCGGCGTCCGACTCCGAAAGGACAGCTTCCTCACGGCCCTCGACTCCGAGGGGCTCATCAAGCGCGGTGACGTGTACGAATCGCTAGATTACGAGGATGCAGAGTATCGCATCGACATCGACCTCGACGCCGCCTTCGGCAGCGTTTCCGTCGTCTGGATCGACCCGGACAACTGATCCCGGAGTGCAACCATGATCGGCTCTCTGCTCACCTTCTTCGCTGTCGGCCTGGTCACCCTCGTGGTCGCGGGCATCGTGCTGGGGATCGTGGGTGCCGTCTTTTCTCTGACGATCGGGCTGGCGTCGTTCCTGCTCTTCAAGGTGGCGCCGATCCTCCTCATCGGATGGATCGTCGTGAAGGTCTTCGAGAAGACGCGCGGAGGCGGCTCGCTCTCCGATGCCGATCGCCGCTGGCTCGAAGGAGACTGACGCAGAGCCCTGCCGACGTGCGGAAGGCAGTGAAACGGCCCCGCCGGCGCTGAGCGCCGGGCGGGGCCGTCTTCGCAGGGTGCGCGACCCGCGTCGTCAGACCGGCGCGGCCAGATGTCCCTCGATCGCGTTCATGACGTCGGCGAGTGCCCTGGCTACCGCCGAATCCGGCGAGGAGATGACCGTGGGGGCGCCGGCGTCACCCGCCTGAACCACTGCGGCGTCAAGCGGCACCCGACCCAGGAAGGGCACCTCCATCTCCCTGGCGAGCGCCTCCCCTCCCCCACGTCCGAACACGTCATGTACCTCGTCGCAGTTCGGGCACACGAAGCCACTCATGTTCTCGACGACGCCGAGCACACGAGTGTTCACCCGCTCGAACATCTTGATGCCGCGCCGCACGTCGCCCGTCGCGACCTGTTGCGGCGTCGTGACCATGACGGCGCCGTCGAGGTCGATCGTCTGGACCAGAGAGAGTTGGGCATCCCCGGTCCCGGGAGGCATGTCGACGATCATCGTGTCGAGGTCACCCCAGTCGACCTGCTCGAGAAATTGCTTGAGGATTCCGCTGATCAGCGGACCTCGCATGATCGCCGGCTGATCCTCTTCGAGGAGAAAACCGAGACTCATCAGCCGGACCCCGTGGGCCTCGATCGGCTCGATCATCTCCTGACCCTTTTCACCGGTCACGCTCGGCCGCCGGTTCACACCGAACATGAGCGGAATGTTCGGACCGTAGATGTCCGCATCGACGAGCCCCACTCTGTGGCCCGCCTTTGCAAACGCGGCTGCGAGGTTCGCCGCGACCATCGACTTCCCGACCCCGCCCTTGCCCGAGCTCACGGCGATCACGTTCGAGACGCCCGACAGCAGCCCGGGTTTCGGCGTAGGTGCCGGAACCGAGCCCGGCTTGAGTCCACCACCTCCCCCACCGCCGCCGCCCGAAGCGGCCATCTGAGGCAACTGCACGTTGATCTTCACGCTCGAGACGCCCTCGAGCGACTCGACCGTGGAACGAGCCTCCTTCAGCACATCGCTCGCGTCGTCGGATCCGAGCTGGAACTGAAAGCGGACGGCACCGGAGTCGTCGACTTCGAGGTTTTGGACCACACCGGCCGCGACGAGGTCGCGACCAGATCCGGGATGTTTCATGGCGGCGAGTGCAGCCATGACGGAGCGGCGAAGATCTTCGGACATGAACGATCCGGAGGCAGGAGCCCCGCGAAAGGGAGTGACGATTGGGGAGGGACGCCGCGGGACACGGCCGCGAAAGGTACCCGAGACGCGAGAACGAGGTCAACGCGGTAGGCGCCGTTGCGCCACCTCTCGGACCTGCTGAGATTGCGCGGTCCGGAGTTGACTTGCCGGATTTGTCCCACTCCGCCCGGAGTCCCCCGCCACCCGTCCCCCGCCGCCTCGATGAACGGTATCCCCGCCACGCCGTCCCCCATCAACGAACCAATCTTCTCCTACGCGCCGGGCAGCCCGGAGCGCGCCGAGCTCCAGGCGGAGCTGGCTCGCCAGGCTGATCAGGTCGTGGACATCCCTCTGGTCATCGGGGGAGAGGAGGTCCGGACCGGCAACACAGTCGACGTGGTGATGCCCCACGACCACGGGCACGTGATCGCCAGGGCCCACATGGCCGGTCCCGCGGAGGTCCGCCAGGCGATCGACGCGGCGAACGCGGCCCATCGCGAGTGGTCGATGATGCGGTGGGAAGATCGGGTCGCGGTCTTTCTCAAAGTCGCAGATCTGCTCGCCGGTCCGCGTCGGGCGAAGCTCAACGCCGCCACGATGCTCGGGCAGAGCAAGAACGCCTTCCAGGCCGAAATCGATTCGGCGTGCGAAATCATCGACTTTTTTCGCTTCGGTGCGCACTTCGCCGAGCACATCTACGGGAAACAGCCCCTCTCCGAGCCCGGTGTCTGGAACCGGGCCGAGTACCGGGCGCTGGAGGGCTTCGTCTATGCCGTGAGCCCGTTCAACTTCACGGCCATCGGCGCCAACCTCCCCGGCACTCCTGCGATGATGGGGAATGTCGCGGTGTGGAAGCCGTCTCACGCGGCGCTCCTGTCGAATTACTACGTGATGGAGCTCTTCGACGAGGCTGGTCTGCCGCCGGGTGTGATCAACTTCGTTCCGGGTGACGCAGTCGAGGTCACGGGAGTGGTCATGTC
>CALHIO010000077.1 GCA_938030915.1 uncultured Gemmatimonadota bacterium | reverse complement strand
TACGCACCCGCATCCGCCTTGGTCGCCTCCCACCACGAGAGGAACACGTTGTAGAACTCGCGCGCCCGGTCACCCGAAGCCGCACCCGAGCGGGAGTCTACCGCAACGATGCTGCCATTGGTCCGCCGGACCGTGCCCTCGCGCAGCGAACGACTCTGCTCCTGGAAGCCACGATCGATCAGGTACACCGAGCGGTCACCCTCTACGAGCACGATGTGGAGCTCGCGAAGGGCCTCGTTGAACATGAGGTAAAGCTCCCAGCGAATACCCCCGGAGTCGAACGGCGCAACCGTGGTGAGAAAGGTCGGCTCGTAGTTCATGTGCACCCGCACGCCCACGGGCAGGGGTGAGGGGTTCGCCCGCATCCATGCGCCGAGTCGGTCAGCCTCCGAGCCGTCGAAACTCTCCGCCTCGTACTCCGTGATTTCGACGGTCGGCGCCTCGACATCCTCGCGCTCGGTCCCCGTCTGAACAGCCACGTCGGGTCCGGTCTCGGATCGGGCAGCGGTCGACTCCTGCCCGGCGTCGGCGAGCCTCTCGTTGATCCCGATCCCAAGCCCCGAGCCGGTATCCCGAGACGGCCGCGGCCGCCCGACACGTCCGGTCGGTGCGTCGTCCCGATCGCCGAAGAGCGACTCGAAGCGTGCATCGTCCGCGGTCGCCCGAATACCGGTACTCGCATCGGTGTCGGTACCCGCTTCCCGCGTAGCCGCCGTCGGTGTGGACGGGCTCTCGTTTCCGAACAGGTCTTCCAGGCCTGCCATGGCTGCACCGACCTCGTCGTCGAACGACGCCTCCTCGACGACATCTTCGACACGCTCCGAGAGCTCCTCTTCCATCGGCGCGTCTTCGGGCTGGGCGAAGGCGAAGCGCTCGAGGATCAGTGCATCCAGCTCACGAATCATCTCGCGGCCGGAGGCGAACGTCGGCAGAGACGTCGCGCGAAGGCTGGCCGATGCGCCCAGCAGGAGTCCGAGCGTCAGAACGAACGCACCGAGGCGCGGGCCGTTCTGGCTCCCCTTCGGCTTCGGGCGGATCATCACCCAGCCTCCGGAGGAGGGGCGACCTCGATGTCCATTCGCAGGCTTTTTACGAGACCGAGGCGGTCACACACGTCCATCACGTCGACCGTGAGCTGTACCGCCGATGCGGGGTCCGGCTGAATCAGCACCACGGTCTCGGCACCGGCATCGGCATGTACCCGCTGTCGCGCAGCGAGCTCGGCGGTCAGCGTCTCGATCGTTGCCGCACCGACGACCGGGGTCTCGTCATCGCGCGGGTCGGAAAGTATGAACCGCCCGTCGGGCAGAATCTCCACAGCGACGAAGCCCCGCTCGTCGTCTTCCGCGACCTCCGACGGCTCGGCCACATCCTGACGAGCGCCGGCCAGGTCCACGCGCGACAGCGCATCGATATCGCTGATCATGAGGAAGCCGAAAAGCACGATCAGCCCGATGTCGATGAACCGGATGAGAAAGCCGCGCGTCGCCATGTCAGCCCCCGACCGACATCAGCACTTCGAGAGTTTTGTCGACACCCAGCTCGTCGCACACGCGGGCAGCATCCACGAGGTAGCGCATCGGCGTGTCGTGACTGGCACGGATTCGGACCTTCACAGGCACGTCTCCCATCGCGTCGACTTCGGCTGCGACCCACGCAAACAGGTTTCGCGCTCCCCGAATCTCGACGCGTTCCTCGTCGACGAGGTATGTCCCGTCCGTCCGGATCGAGACGAAGACGACCTCCTCGACCTCGGGAGGAGGAGCACCCGTCTCCGTGCTCTCCGGAAGTTCGATCTCCGTGGCCCGCACGCTCGAGATGCTGATGAATCCGAACAGGAGGATCAGCACCACATCGACGAAACGAACGACGAACCCGGACTTCTGCACGGTAGCCTAGACCTCGGTCCCGAAGGCGATGAACCGCGCCGCGTGCTTCGTGCCCTCGACGACTGCCGCGACGACGTTCTGGCCGGCACTGCTCGAGACCACGAACGGCGCCGTCGCTTTCCCGTCTGCGCCGGTGGTCACCTTCACGGCCCCGTTGCCAGAGGCGAAGCGCCCTTCCCCCTGTTCTACCGTGAAGCCGACCACCGCCCCTGCGACCGGGTTGCCGTAGGGGTCGGCGAGGAAGACACAGAGGGGGAGAGGGAGCCGCATGCCCGCCACCGCGGCCTGGTTGTTTCCTTCCAGCTCCATGCTCACCGGGGCGGCCGCACCAACCGCGATGTCCACTCGGGTCGCCGAACCCGGCTGGTCGGGAAGGGTCACATCGAGAGCGAAGGTCCCGACCTGCTCGGGGAGCGTGCAGCCGAACTCGACTGAGCCATTGGAACCGGACGACGCCCTCAACGTGCGGAGTCCCCCGTCGAGGGAACCACCGGAGCTCGCGACCGCGATCAGTACGGGCACGTCCGGGGCCGGCTGGCCGTCACGGTTCCTTACAGAGAGCGCGATCCCTTCCACCGGACTGCCGGCCACGCCCGCATAGGGACCGCCAGCCACCTCGACATAGTGCCATGCGGGGGCGGCAGGAGCGGGCTCGGCTTCGGGGGCAGGGGTCGCGGGCGCAGCAGCGCCTCGAGTCGGCGGTACGGCCGCCTGAACAGGCGCGGGCGGTGCCGACGCGGCATTGGCTTGCAAGAGCAATAATAAATAGTTTA
>CALHIO010000076.1 GCA_938030915.1 uncultured Gemmatimonadota bacterium | reverse complement strand
ACGGCGCTGGAAGAACGAGACCGTGTCGGCCCAGATCTCGTCGACCGAGCGGCCGAGGAGCTTCTGCTCCATCGCGACGCGCGCGTCATCGGGCATCGCCTCGATCGAGTCGTACGAGCGGAAGATCCGGTAGAGCTCCTTCCCGCGCTGGGCGAACATGGTACCCCGCTTGAGAACCTGGACTTCCACGCCCATCTCGAACATGTCCGCCGCGGGCGCCATGGCTACGTCGGTCATCGAGGCCGTCGCCAGCATCCGACGACCATCGTCGGAAAGGGCGGACTCGACAGCCGCCTGATTCACGGATCCGGTCACCACGTACGCCGCACCCGTCGCGAAGGCGGAGGCGATCGCGGCTGGCGTCCCGAGACCACCCCCGACTCCCACGCGAGCGGGCCTCGCGTAGCCGAACTCGGCGCACATCTCCTGCGCGAGGTCGAGAATCATCGGGAGCAGAACGGGGAGGGGGCGGTTGTCCGTGTGGCCGCCTGAGTCGGCCTCGACGGTGATGTCTTCCGCGACCGGTACGAGTCGGGCGAGCGCGGCTTCGTCGGCCGTCAGCTTTCCGGCCTCGACCAGCGGTGCGAGTATCGACTCGGGCGCGGGCGAGAGGAACGGACGCGCCACCTCCACGCGAGAGACCTTCGCGAAGATGTGCGTGCGGCGCTGGATGGAACCGTCCGCCGCCCGGGTGAGGCCCTTGGCGGAGAGGTACACGATCGCGGGCTGCAGGCGCATGAACGCAGAAGCCGAGATGTTGGAGACACCTCGCGCGAGCATCAGCTCGGCAAAGTCCATCTCCATGTGCTGTTCCTGAGGGCTGTGGATCAGATTCGCGCCCCAGTTCCGGATCTCCGTCCCGAGCGCAACCTGAATCGTCTGGATCGCCTCGTCGACATCCGGAATCGACAGCCCTGCGCTACCGAAAAAGGCCATGAGGCCCGCCCGTGCGCCGGCGATGACCATCTCCGCAGACGCGATCCCGCGCGCCATCTCACCCACGACGTAAGGAAAGCGACACCCGTGAGCGTGGTTGAACCCGCGGTCTCCGAGCCACTCCGGATAGACCGGGGGAAGAACTCCGACCAGAGCCTCGTCCGGACCGGGTTCCGGGCTCACGGAGCCGTCAGGCCCCATGGCTGCCGCGCGCACCCCGGACGGACCCGCGACCAGCGCGACCGGAGCCCGCGTGGGGATCCCGGCCGGACCCGGATATGCGGATAGGGACGACCCCTGGGCGGCAACCGACGACGAGTCGGCCGCGCCAGACGGCACCTGGCCCGCGGACGTGTTCGCTCGCGTGCCGAAGGTCAGTCGTCCTTCCATGAACTCCCGGGTTGAGGGCCCCCAGCAGAGCGCATGAGCGGGGCGTTGGGAAACGGTTTCGAAATTAACGGATTTCGGGCCGAAAGAGGGCAATTAAAGTAGATCCCGGCCTCAGAACCGGCTACCGACGGACCCCCTCGCCCGGGAGCGGCGGCGTCGTCACCGGGTCCCGGCGCGCGCGCGTCCGCTGTTCGAACGCGAACCCGAGGCCGAAGAGAACCGGTTCACTGAACGCCGGGCCAAAGAACGAAATGCCTACGGGAAGGCCGTCGGTCGTGAAGCCGGCGGGCACGATCAGGTCGGGAAATCCCGTCAAATTGGCGAAATTCGTGGCCGAAGGCGGAGCATCCCACGGGGCGACGTCCTGCCCGACCCGGTCCGGCCGGGTTCCAGCCGTGGGGTAGACGATCGCGTCGAGGTCGTGACGCTCCATCACGCCCATTACATGGTCGCGTACGAGCTGCAGACCATGGTCGCGCATCGTGACGTATTCGAAATCCGTCACCTCTCCGCTCGCGTCCTCTTCCTCGAAGAGTGCCCACCGAACCGGATTCGGTCGTCCACCGTCGTCGGTCGATGCGAGGATCTCCTGCGAGCGCTCGATGAGGTCGGCCAGCGTCTTCGGGTACTCCGGAGCGGTCGTCGCGAGATACGCCGGGATCTGCTGCCGGAATTCCGGCCAGCGGATGGTCGTGTACCAGTCCGACTTCGCGTTCACCAGCCATTCGTCGAATGTCACGTCGACCAGCGTTGCGCCGGCCGCCTGCATGTGCCCCAGACCTGCGTCGATCACCCAGTCGACCTCGGGATCACCTCCCATGAACTGCCGTGCAACTCCGATTCGGGCCCCGTTCAGAGCATCCGGGTCGAGGAACGTCGTGTAGTCGTCCTCGATGCGGCCCTGCGCGGCCGAGGTCGCCTCGTCAGCCGGATCAACCCCGGCGATCACGTTCAACATGGCCGCCACGTCATGGACGCTGCGCGCCATCGGACCACCCGTGTCGAACGAAAGTGCCAGCGGGATGATCCCGTCTCGACTGACCAGGCCGAGTGTCGGTTTCAGGCCGGCGATACCGTTCGCCGTGGACGGTCCGCGCACGGAACCCCCGGTGTCGGTGCCGATGCCCAGCTGCGCGAGGGTCGCCGCGATCGCGGATCCGGTTCCGCCCGACGACCCGGAAGGCGAATGGTCCAGGCTGTGCGGATTTCGGATCCATCCCCCTACCGACGACATCGTCGCGCCGGAGGCGAACTCGCTCATGTTTACCTTGGCGAGGATGATGGCGCCGGCATCGCGCAGCTTCTGCACGAGGAAGGCGTCGTCAGGCGGGATCGAGCCCTCCAGAAGGATCGACCCGGCGGTGGTCGGCATGTCCGAGGTGTCGACGTTGTCCTTGAGTACGACGGGGATCCCGTGGAGCGGGGACCGCGGGCCGCTGCGGCGGCGCTCGGCATCCAGCTCTCGAGCCCGCTCGAGGGCCAGTTCATTGAGCCAGAGCACCGTATTGAGGGCCGGACCCTGCTGGTCGTACGCGTCGATGCGGGCCAGATACATCTCGACCAGTCGCTCTGCCGTGAGTGTGCCGGCATCGAAGGCGTCGTTGATCTCCGCGACCGTCGCTTCGGACAGCGGGATCTGCTGACCCGCGAGCGGGGCTGCCACGACGACCGAGACCGCGAGACCCACGAGTCCCGCGACCAGGGGACGAGTCCGCCTCAGGCGCGAGACACTCTTCGGCGGCGCCATCCATGACAAGCTCATCGCCGGATCCTCGTCGTGGCGCGAATCGCCTCGCGGACCTCGAGGGCCTTCCCGGCGTCCTCGAGGGCTGTCCACATCAAGTCCACCAGCTGGGCGTCGACGAAGCCCGAGGGCGTGCCGCCCGAGCGAGGATTCGAGAGGCCCTGGTCATCCCGGAATGCGTCCACGGCCTGCGCGATCTCTTCGTCGTAGCTCATCGACTCGGCATTCCGTTCAACGCCCTCGTCGTTCGACCGGTAATACCCGAGGGCGTGCATGATCAGCCTCACCTGCCAGACGTCGTTCCCTGCGGCCAGGGACAGTTCCCGGAAACCCAGCGTGCCCGAGACCGTATTGTAGATCCTCCGAACCTCGGCGACCGGGGTCGGATGTTGGCACACGTTGATGTGGACGGTCTGACCATCGGCCCGCCGGGCCATGCCTTCGCGTGGATCCGCCACGATGACCGACGCCGACTGCATCCGCCCGACTCGACGATCCCCGCCTGCGGCCTGACCGGCCTCGAGCGCCTCCACGAGCCGGTCTGCCAGGTGGCGGCCACTTCCTTCACTCGCTTCGAAGGTCTCGGCCACCGCATCCACGACCTCGCCCCCGACCAGCACGTTGCCCTGCGCTGCGTAGTTGGGCCCCGATCGGTGCCCCGCCCAGTCTCCAGGACCACTGCCCGTGAACTGAGCCGCACGTCCGTCGACGGAAACGACCCCCACTTGCCGGTTGTCGCGCCCGTCGTCGGCCGCGGTCGCCGCGTCGAGTGCCTCCTGAGGCGACAGGCCTTGCTCCAGCATCTCGAGGAGCTCTGCACCGTAGGCGGTCCGTGTGGACGCCTGCGTCGCAACCGCGCCGACACCCACCCGGACCCACGGCACCCCGTTGCCCACGCACGCGTTGCGCGTCGTGACCGCGACACCAGCTTCACCCGTCGCCGGATCGACGCCCGCGATGGAGAACGTGTGGAAGACGAGGTCTTCACCCCACGCAACCGGCTCCTGCGCAGCGAGGGGTGCGATTCCGACGAATGCAGTGGCGACGACGACCATCGCCGACTCAGCGAGTGCCCGGGCGGATGCGCTCATGGATCTCTGTGGGTAGGTCGGGGAGGAGGAACCGTGCACGCCGAGCTTGTGCAGCAGAACGCGTCGCGGCAAGCCACCATGTATCCGCGTTGAAGAGTCGGGCCCTGAGGCGCGTAGGAGCATCGAGGACAGCATGACAGGCGGCCTCGCACTATGATGAGGCTACCACACACCGACAGCATGGAGGCCACGGCCCATGGGCCTGTTCGACAAGATCAGGGGTGAGTTCATCGATGTCATCGAATGGACCGATTCCAGCCCGAACACCCTCGTCTACCGATTCGAAAGGCATAACAACGAGATCAAGAACGGGGCCGAACTGACCGTTCGGGAGGGGCAGGCCGCCGTCTTCATCGATGAGGGGCAGCTCGCCGATGTATTCGGACCGGGCATGTACACGCTCGAAACCGAGAACCTCCCGATCCTCTCGACACTGAGAGGATGGAAGCACGGTTTCGAAAGCCCCTTCAAGGCCGAAGTCTACTTCGTGAACATGCGTCAGTTCACGGATCAGAAGTGGGGGACCAAGAACCCCGTCACGATGCGCGATCCGGAGTTCGGACCGGTGCGCGTGAGGGCGTTCGGCAGCTACGCCGTGCGCGTGTCGGATCCCGGCGTCTTCCTGAAGGAGATCGTCGGCACCGACGGTCATTTCACGACCGAGGAGGTCACGGATCAGATCCGGAACGTCCTCGTCGCCCGCTTCTCGGATGCGATGGCATCGTCAGGCATCCCGGTACTCGACATGGCCGCCAACTACGACGAGCTCGGCTCCAAGCTGGCCGATCGCGTACGAAACGACATGGACGGGTACGGGATGGAGCTTCGGACCCTCCTCGTGGAGAACATCTCACTGCCGCCCGCGGTCGAGGAGGCCCTGGACAAGCGCACGAGCATGGGCGTCATCGGCGACCTCGATACGTACACGAAGTTCCAGACGGCCGAGGCGATCGGTGACATGGCGAACAACCCCGGGGGCGGTGCCGCCGGCGCGGGTATGGGAGCCGGCATGGGCTTCGCCATGGGGAACCAGATGGCCCAGGCGATGACGCCGGGTGCACAGACATCTCAAGGTACAGGAGCCACGCCGCCGCCTATCCCGCAGGCGCCGAAGTACTTCGCCGCCATCGACGGTCAGCAGGCGGGACCGTTCGACGCAGCGGCCCTCAAAGCGCAGATCGAGGGCGGAACGGTGACGCGCGAAACGCTCGTGTGGACCGAGGGCATGGCCGAGTGGACGGCGGCCGGACAGGTCGACGCGATCGCTACGATGTTCGGAGCCACACCGCCGCCGCTTCCCGGGCAGTGATCGAAACCACTGAGCTCACCCCGACCGTCGTGATCACGTGGACCCATCGTGAGTAGCGAGGCCCGGCAGTTCCCGTGCCAGCAGTGTGGGGCCAAGGTCGAATTCGCTCCCGGTACGGACGCGCTCAAATGTCCGTACTGCGGGAACGAAACCCGCATTCCTTCGGCGACCGGTGGGATCGAGGAGATCGACTTCCTCGATACGGTCGCCGACCACCTCGGGGATGATGCCGAAACCGAGGATGTCGCGTCCGTACAGTGTGGCTCATGTGCGGCGCTGGTGGAGCCTTCGCCGTCTCACGAAGCCTTCCCCTGCCCCTACTGCGGCTCGAGCATCGTCGCCCGTGAGACGTCACGACGACTCCTCAAGCCCTCGGCACTCCTGCCGTTCAAGATCGACCGGCATCGTGCCACCGAGCTCTTTCGGGGATGGATCGCCAAGCTCTGGTTCGCGCCGAATGCGTTGAAGAAGCTCGCCCGGCTCGACGGCAGGCTTCAGGGCCTCTACGCACCCTACTGGACCTACGACGCGGACACCGTGAGCAGGTACACGGGTCAGCGAGGTGAGAACTACACCGTGACCAGGACACGCACCGTGACCCGGGACGGCAAGTCGGTCACCGAGACATATCAGGATACCGAGATCCGCTGGCGCCCCGCCGCAGGCAGGGTGTCCCGCGACTTCGACGACATGCTGGTCGTGGGATCGAGCTCGCTGCCGCGCGATCTGGCCGAGGAGCTGGAGCCATGGGACTTGAGCAACCTGGTCTCGTACGCGGACGAGTATCTTTCCGGCTTCACGGCCGAGCGGTACCAGCTCGACGTGAAGGCCGGGTGGACGCGCGCAAAGGAGCGCATGGACGATGTCATCCGCGGGGACGTCCGAAGGGACATCGGGGGCGACCACCAGCGGATTCACACGCTGAGCACCCGTCACAGAGAGATCACGTTCAAGCACGTGCTGCTCCCGATGTGGATCTGCTCCTACCGATACCGGGGCAAGGTCTTCCGCTTCCTGGTCAATGCGCGAACGGGCGAGGTCCAGGGGCAGAGGCCGTGGAGTTGGGTGAAGATCGCCTTCGCGGTCCTCGTGGCCGCCGTAATCGCCTTCCTCCTCTACATGATCTTCGAGCAGCAGTAGCCGTCGGGGGAACGTCGGGAACCCGGAAACAGTCGCGCGCCTGTCCTGTATCACCCCATTCGCATCCCCCGGCGCGACTTGTCCCGACCCTCCGAGGCGGACATGCTTCCGGGTTGGATGAAGCTGGTTTTCAGCGGACGTCGACCGTCTGTCCACGTCCGTCCCTGTGACACGAGGCTGGTATGAAGCGGATGTGTTTGATGCTCGCCACTGCCCTGACGGCAGCGGCGTGGGCAACTCCTTCGAGTGCGCAGTCGTTCGGGAACGCCATGGTGGTCAGCGGTGATCAGATCATCGTGGGTGAGCCCGTCTACGAGATGCGCTCCGGCGTGGTCTACGTCTTCGACCGCGACGGTAATGGTGATTGGGTCCAGAGCCAGATGCTCGAACCCTCGGACGCCTCGGCGGCGAACCGGTTCGGGATCAGCCTCGCGGCCCAGGACGACCTCCTCCTCGTGTCGGCTACGCGTGTGGACGGCGGAACGGGCGCGGTCTACCTGTTCGAGAACGACGGTGGCACGTGGAGTGAGACCGGACGAATCGTTACAGACGACCGCACCCCGGCGGACAGCCTGGGGAGCGGGCTCGATATCGACGGCGACTGGATCGCCATCGGTACGATCGCTCAGAACAGCGCACGTGGAGCCGTCTACACGTTCCGGCGGGATGGCGACAACTGGGTCCAGCATTCCAAGCTGGCCCCGGCGCAGTTGATGCCCGAGTCCCGATTCGGCGCTGACCTGGCCCTCTCCGGTGGACACCTCCTCGTCTCGGCCCCAGCAGCCGACGAGGGTCAGGGCGCGGTGTACCAGTATCGGTACGACGCCGACACCGACTCATGGGTCGAGGGCGGTGCCCTCCAGGCTCCGCTCGTGAACGCGCAGGCCAGCTTCGGCTCCGACATCGCGATCTCGGGAGACGTCGCCCTCGTGGGCTCGCCCGGGAACATCGTCGGAATCGGCTCCGTAATGTCGTACACCTTCGAGGAGAGCGCGTGGGAGCTCGGCACGATGCTGATCCCGTTCGAGGCCTCGGCTCAGACGGGCTTCGGCGGAAGCATCACCTTCGACGGTGAGACGGCCCTGATCGGAGCCGCCTCGGCCGGTAACGGCCAGGGTCGGGTCTTCACGTACTCCTACGATGCGGCCTCCGGGGAATGGACCAACAGCGCCCAGACCGGCAACGGCGTCGACGCGCGCGAGTTCTTCTCGTCGGAAGTCGCCGTCGGTGACGGGTTCGCGGTAGGGGCGGCAGCCCGAGCCGACAACGGTACCGGCGCGGCCTACGTCCTGAATTGGACGGACAGCGGCTGGGAGACCGCGGGACGACTCGGAGGCGTCATGCTGGGCATCGACGCGGTCATGGGCGACGAAGTGCGCTGCTCCGAGGACGGGCAGGCCGACATGTTCGACTGCGAGCAGGTCGACCTCCTTTCCTTCATCCCGCTCGGCGACATGGACGCCGAGCGCGGGATCAACACGAACGATGTCTGGGGCTGGACCGACCCCGAGACGGGTCGCGAAGTCGTCCTCGTCGGCATGACGAACCAGACCGCCTTCGTCGACGTGACGAATCCTGGCGCCCCGGTCTACCTCGGCCGCCTGCCGATGACGGAAGGCTCGAACGTGACCATCTGGCGCGACATGAAGGTCTATCAGGACCACATGTTCGTCGTCGCGGACAACGCGGGTCAGCACGGCATGCAGGTCTTCGACCTGACACGCCTGCGTGGACTGGACGGTTCGGAGCCGGTGACCTTCACGGAGGACGCCAACTACGACCGGATTCACAGCGCGCACAACATCGTGATCAACGAGGACACCGGCTTCGCGTACTCCGTCGGCAGCAGCGGCGGTGGCGAGACGTGTGGCGGTGGACTCCACATGATCAACGTCCAGGATCCGCTCAACCCGACGTTCGCGGGCTGCTTCCAGGACATGACCACGGGTCGTGACCGGACCGGCTACTCCCACGACGCGCAATGCGTGGTCTACCACGGCCCCGACGAAGACTACGCGGGTCGCGAGATCTGCCTCGGCGCCAACGAGACGGCACTCTCGATCGCAGACGTGACGGACAAGAGCGCACCGGTCGCGGTTTCGATGGCGACGTACCCGAACGTGGCGTACTCGCACCAGGGGTGGCTGTCGTCGGATCACCGCTACTTCTACATGGGTGACGAGCTCGACGAGACCGGCGGCAATGTCGCGACGACACGGACGCTGATCTGGGATCTCGAGGATCTCGACGATCCGATCCTCGCGCGCGAGTACATGGCGGATACGAAGGCCACGGATCACAACCTCTACATCGTGGGCAACACGATGTACCAGTCGAACTACAAGAGCGGTCTCCGAGTGCTCGACGTCTCGGATCCGGAGAACCCGGTCCCGGTCGGCTCGTTCGACACCGTCCCGTACGGTGGAGACGACGCGCAGATGGACGGCTCGTGGTCCAATTATCCGTACTTCGAAAGCGGCATCGTCGCGGTGACGAGCGGCTCCGAAGGTCTCTTCATCGTCCGCTATCGTCCGCGGACGATCTCGCAGTAGCGGAGGACGTCATGTCGCGGCATGTCCGGCGGCTCATGCCGCATCGACTGACCGCCCTGATCGTGGCGGTGGGGACACTGGTCCCCGCCGCTGCGGTCGAGGCGCAGGAGCTCCTGTACGTGGCCAGTCAGGAAGAGGTCACCGTCGCCGTCATCGACATGAGCACGAACGAGCTCGTGGAGACGGTCGATCTCAAGGCGCTCGGCTACTCCGAGACGGCCAAGGCTCATCACACCGCAGTCGAGCCGGACGGTTCGTACTGGTACGTCTCGCTGATCGCGGCCGGGAAGGTCCTGAAGTTCGATCGGGACAACCGGCTGGTCGGCGACGCCGACTTCGAGACGCCGGGCATGCTCAGTCTGGATCCCGAGTCGGACCTCCTCTACGTGGGGCGCTCGATGGCGGCCGTGAATCCGCCCCAACGGATCGGCGTCCTGAATCGCTCCACCATGGAGCTCGAGGAGGTGGACGTCTTCTTCCCCCGTCCACATGCCCTCGTGGTGGACACGCACGGTGATCGATTCTTTTCGGCCAGCCTGGGTCAGAACTCGATCGCGTACGCTCCCCTCGGCGAGGAAGAGGTCGACCTGCTCGGCCTCGACGGCATGAATCACATGCTCGTACAGTTCGCCGTCTCTCCCGACGGTGACTGGATGGTCGGCGGCGGACAGATGACGGGTGACCTGCTTGTGTTCGACCTCACCGGTGACGATCCCGTAGTCGTAAACTCGATCGATGTCGGGGGTCAGCCGTGGCACCCGAGCTTCACGCCGGACGGGCGCTTCGTGTGGATTCCGAACCAGACGGCGAACACCGTGACCGTCGTGGATACGGAGAGCTGGGCCATCGCGGACGTGATCGAGCACCCAGCGCTGATCGAACCGCACGGCTCGGCGGTCTCGCCGGACGGCTCGACGGTCTACGTGTCCGGCCGCAACGTCGCGGGTACGTACCACCCGGCTGACGGCAGCGACGGCCGGCCAGGAACCGTCGTCGCCATCGATGCAACGACGCACGAGGTCGTCGCGGTGATCGAAGTCGGTCGTTATGCGGCCGGCATGTCGGCACCGTCGCGCAGCATCGGCCGCTGAGCCCGATGGGTCGGACGCTCGGCGAGCGCGAGCGGGGGACGGCCAGCCGCCCTTGGGCACCGGGCGGATTCGTCCGCCGTATCCTCGTGGTCGCGCTCGCGGCCTTCGTCGGCGGCTGCGCCGCAGGCGCTGGGAGCGTCACCACGGACATGGGAAGCTCGGTGGCCGGCACGACACCGTCCGGCACCTTCGGCTCTGCACCCCCGGGTGAAGGGTACTACCGGCACATCACGGGGATACCCGTGGCGGACGAAGCGGGGCGCCCCATCCGGCAACCGTTCCTCGGCGGCTTCAACATCCCTCGTCCGCAGCTCATCGACATCGACGCAGACGGAGACGAAGACCTCTTTCTCCAGGAGTCCTCCGGGAGCGTGATGTTCTTCGAGCATGTCCCGGGCGCCGAGACTCCCTTCCAGTGGCGTACGGACCGCTATCAGAATCTCGAAATCGGCGAGTGGTACCGCTTCGTCGACCTCGACCGGGACGGGGATCACGACCTGCTGGCCGAGCGCCCGTTCAGCTACGTGCGGTACTACCGGAACGATGGGACACGCGAGGATGCACGCTTCGTAGAGGCGTCGGATACGATCCGTGATACCGAGGGTCGGGCCATCTTCTCGGACCGTCAGAACATCCCCAACGCCACGGACATCGATGGCGACGGGCGCATGGACCTGCTCATCGGTCGACTCGAAGGCACGGTGACGAGGTACGAGGAGACCGGCACGGACGACGAGGGCGTCCCCCTCTTCGAGCTGGTGACGGACCGCTTCGAAGGCATCGAGATCGTCGCTCAGATCGGAAGTCTCCACGGCGCGAACACGATGGCGCTGGGCGACGTGGACGGCGACGGCGACGAGGATCTCTTCTGGGGTGACTACTTCGAGCCCGGTATCCTGTACCTCGAAAACACCGGGTCCCGAACCCGACCGAATCTGCGCGGTGAACCCCTTCCCTTCCCCACTCAAGAGCCGATCCGCACCAGCGGTTACAACGCTCCGACCGTGGGGGACGTCGACGGAGACGGCGACCAGGATCTTCTGCTCGGTGTACTCGGTGGGGCATATAACCCCAACACGACGACGGCCGACAATTTCCACTACATCGAGCAGTCCCGGCCGGGCGTCTTCGAGCACCGCACGTCTCGCTTCCTTTCGATGATCGACTTCGGCGCGGAGACCATCCCGGTGCCCGTGGACCTGGATGGTGACGGAGATCTGGACCTGCTCGTGGGGAACAAGATCGAGCAGAACGACACCCAGAACGGGAAACTCTATCGGCTCGTGAACGAGGGTTCACGCACTACGCCGCGCTTCCGGTATGACGGCGACATGGATGTCGGTGGTGGCTACCACCTGCTTCCGGCGTTCGGTGACCTCGATGGAGACGGGGATCTCGATGCGATCGTCGGAACGTGGTCCGACCAACTCCGCGTCTACCGAAACGACGCGACGGACGGCTCCATCGCGCTGACCTTCGTCGATTCGACGACGATCGCGCTCTCGAGAGGCCGCAACGCCACCCCGACTTTGGGCGACATCGACGACGACGGAGATCTCGACCTCTTCGTGGGAGAGAGCTCGGGAACGATCAACTTCTACGAGAACACGGGCACTCCACAGCGCGCTGAATTCACACTGATCAGCGACGAATACGGCGACTTCGACGTGGGCCGTCGCAGCCTCCCGATCCTTCGTGACGCAGACGGAGACGGCGACCTCGACCTGTACGTTGGATCCGAGGGCGAAGGTGTGATCCTCTTCCGAAACGACGGCTCGAGGAGTTCACCATCGTTCGTGGAGACCGTTCGGCTCGACCTGGATGACACGTCGTTCGCGGCCCCCGCGTTCGCGGACCTGGACAACGACGGAGACGATGACGTGATCCTCGGAACCGGCGGCGGTGGACTCTGGCTGTACGAGAACCGCCAGCGCTGACAGGCGCCGAACCCTCGCCGTGCCCGGGCCCTAGCGCACGGGGTTCCCGTCCCGATCCAGCAGCGTCGGCTCTCCCAGCCCCAACGCGCGCAGGCGTGGCAGCTGACTCTCCGCGTCCCCCACGACGAGCCAGACCATGCCCTGCGGATTGAGGTACCGACCCGCCAGCTCCTGGACCCGCTCGATCGACATCTCGCGCACGGTGTTCTCCCGATCGAGGACGTAATCGGCAGAGAAGCCGTATGCGCTCATCGCCCCGAGCAGGCCGAGTTTCGCCTGCCCGGTCTCGAAGGCCCTCGCGTTCGCCCTGAGCAGGAAGCTCTTCGTCGCCTCCAGATCGGCTTCGTCGAAGTCCGGACCGTGCGCCTCCACGATCCCCTTCACGAGATCGAGCGCTTCGTACGTCACGTTGGACCGGACAGAAGAGGAAATCTGGAACGGGCCCGGCACATCTGAGCCCCTGAACCCTGATCCGATTCCGTACGTATATCCGCGCTGTTCCCTCAGCACCTGCGTCAGGTCCGAAGCGAAGCCCCCACCGCCGAGGCGGAAGTTCATCACGCTCGCGGGCCAATAATCCCGATCTGTCTCGGCCAGAGCGAGATAACCGACCCGAAGGACGGACTGACTCGCATTGGGTACGTCCACGAAGTAAAGCCCGGCCCGCTCGTCACTCCACTCGGGCGGGGCCGGCATGAGCGGCGCGTCTCCCGCCCACTCGTCTCGCAAACGTCCCAGCGGCGCGGTCGCATCTGCCTGGCTCACCGCACCCGACACGTGGAACGCGGCGGCGCCCGGCCGCAGAGCCGAAGCGTGATAGGCGCGAAGGTCGTCGATCGTGATCTGATCGATCGTCTCCAGCGATCCCAGGCGGTTTGCTGCCAGCACGTGCTCACCGTAGAGAAGGCTCTGGAAGACGTCCCCGGCGACCCCTGTCGGGCTCGCGGCGCGCTGGCGCAGCCCGTTTGCGACTCGCTGCTTGGAGCGCTCGAACTCTTCCGCGTCGAAGCGGGGCTCGAGAAGCATTTCCTGCACGAGCGCCATCGTTGCCGGGTAATTCCGTGCCAGGGCACTCCCCCGGATCGAAAACGACTCCGCTCCCGCGGAGACACTGATCGAAGCTCCCAGCAGATCGATCGCCTGCTCCAGCTCTTCAGGCGTCCGGTTCGCGGTCCCCGAAGTCATGCTCTCCGCGAGAAGATTCGCGACGCCGACCCGAGCGGGCTCCTCAACGAGCTGGCCACCCTTCACACGAAGCTCGAACTGCACGAGCGGCACCTCGCGGTCCTCGATGCCGAAGACCTCCACCCCGCTCGCGAGCGCCGTCTCCCATACCGCAGGGGCCGACAGAGAGGGAGCTTCACCGTACGGCGGCTCGGCAGACCGGTCGATCGCCGACGGCGTCCGCGCGTCGCCACGGATGATCTCGCCGATCTCCGCCTCGGCACCCATGACGATCGGTTCCTCCACGACTTCCGCCTGCTCCGCACCGGCAAGGACCAGCTCCACCTCGCCGCGAGGTACGAAGCTCGTCGCGATATGCGGGCGCCCCTTCACGTACTGCTCGTAGACCCGAATGACATCGGCCTCGGTCACGGTGAGGAGGCGAGCGAGGTCGGTGGAGGCAAACCCTGGGTCACCGGCGAAGATGCTGTACTGGGCCAGCTGGAACGCCTTGCCCAGCACCGAAGACAGCCCCTGATAGAAGTCCGTTTCGTATCCGGCCTTGATGCGTTCGAGTTCTTCGGCCGGCACACCCGCCGCTTCGAAGCGGGCGAACGCATCGTCGATCGCAGCGGCTACGTCGTCGAGGTCCGTCCCGGCGAACGCGCGTACGGTGAGCGTCAACCGACCTGCCAGCTCCATGTTGCGTTGGCTGGCGAAGACCGATGGTGCGACCTCGGCCTCCTCCACCAGCACCTTGTAGAACGGCGTGGACTTTCCGTCGGTGAGGAGCTGCGTCAGCACATCGAGTGCGTACTGGTCCGGGTGATACACCGGAACGGTCGGCCACGCCATCGTGAGCATCGGCACCCGGGCATAGTTGTCCTCATGAAAGAGACTTACGGTCTCGATCAGCTGGACCTCGGGCGGTGGCTCAACGACCGGCAGCGGCGCAGCCGGGATCTCTCCGAAGTACCGCTCGACCCACTCCTTCGTCTGATCGACGTCGATATCCCCGGCGACAACGAGTGTCGCATTGTTCGGACCGTACCACTTACCGTGGAAGTCGATGACGTCGGCGAGTTCGGCACCTTCCAGATCCGCCAGCGAACCGATGACCTGCCACTGATAGGGGTGCCCCTCAGGGTAGAGCGCCCGATCGATCACGTAGTTGTTGTGGCCGTACGGCTGGTTGTCGACGCCCTGCCGCTTCTCGTTCTTCACGACCTGCTTCTCCTTCGCCACCACGGACTCGGACACGGTGTTGATGAAGAAGCCGAGCTTGTCCGCCTCCGCCCACAACGTCTTCTCGAGGCCGTCCGTGGGCACGACTTCGAAGTAGTTCGTGCGGTCGTTGCTGGTCGAACCGTTCGTCGAGCTTCCGACACGCGTCATCAGGCGATCGAGTCCGCCCGGCCCGAGATTCTCGGAGTCGAGAAAGAAGAGGTGCTCGAACAGGTGCGCGAAGCCCGTCTTTCCCTCGACCTCTCGCGCGGAACCCACGTGGAACGTCATCGCGACGGCCGCAATGGGATCGGAGCGGTCCACATGGAGAATGACGTCGAGCCCGTTGGCCAGTTCATACCGCTCGAAGTCGATCGACACCCCCTCTTGACCGTCTCCGGCGTCCGATCCGGAGCAACCTCCCAACACGAGCACCGACAGTGCCGCTACGAGCCCGAAGCCACGCATCGTCTTCATCGTGAAGTCCACCTCACCTGATGGTTTCCCGCGGCGACCCCAAGTAGCCGCTCACTCAGACCTCTCCCGTCGATACCCGTCGGAAGATCTCCACCGCCGTCTCCAGGCGCCCCGGAGGCTCCTGGAGCCACTCGGCCCATACATCCTCGGGCCATCGGGCCCCTGACGCACCCTCGACAAGCGCCGTAACCAGCCGCACCAGGAGCTCGCGGAGGTCCGGCGCCGCCAGATTCATCCTCGGCCACATGCCCGCGATGACCCGCATCGACTCTCGGCCACGGCCCACCATCTCGACCAACTCCGTCTCTTCGAAGAACGGTCCGCGCGAGGACGCCAGGAGGACTCTGCCGAGAAGATCCACCACGTCGTCATCCAGCTTTCGCAACAACACCTTCTGAGACCGGAACTCGAGGACGCGACCCAGGAAGGTCATCAGGGGATAGACGGACTCACCCAGTCGATCAAGCACGATCGGTGGAGCATCGCGCGGATACAGGTAGAGACGGTCGAAGTGGTCATCCTTGAGCGCGACCTTCTCAGACATCTCCGGTGAAATCCAGTCGTATCCAACGAGAGCTGGAAACGCCACCAGATCGTAGGCACGCTCGTCCAGGATCCGTGCCACGCGTTTTGGAGTCACGAGGTAGGCACCTCCGTCTCTGGCGTCGATCCGGACCGCGGTGCCTGCACCGGCCAGCACACCCTCCTCTCCATGAGGGTCGCGGGCAATCAGTTCGGCATTGAGGCCGGGACGCTTCGCATGCGCCTTCTGGAAGATCTCAATGAGCTGCTCGGTAAGCAGCCAATCCACCATCGTCATCGAAGTTCGGTCACCGTCCGTCGTCCAACCGATTCACACTCCCGAGCATTACGCATCTCTCCACCACTCGACTCACCCGGCGGGACGTGGGAAGGTCGAGGACCTTGCCAGTCCGCGACACCCCCGCCTAGTCTGGCTCGTCCCGCTATCCTGCGGACACTGGACCATCCACGTACTCACCGAGCACCCCCATGATCCGTCCGAATCAGCTCCTTCGCGTCGTACTGGCACTCATCATCGTGACGGTGTTCGCTCACGAGCCGCTCGAGGGCCAGGGATTGGACCTTCCGTCGGTCTTTCTCGAGGAGCTGACGTGGACGGAGGTCCGCGACGCGATCGATTCGGGAACGACCACCATCATCATCCCGACCGCGGGTACGGAGCAGAACGGGCCGCACATGGTGCTGGGGAAGCACAAGTTCATCGTGAACTACGCCTCGGCGATGATCGCACGCGAACTCGGCAATGCGCTCGTGGCACCGGTGGTCACGTATGTACCCGAAGGGGACGTGAACAACCCGACCCGGGGTCACATGTCCAAGGCCGGGACGATCACGTTTCCCGAAGAGTTCTACATGAAGCTCCTCGAATACGCCGCGCGCAGTCTGGCTGTGCACGGGTTCACGGACATCGTGATGATCGGGGACAGCGGTGGAAATCAGCGCGGGATGCAGCAGGTCGCTGAGATGCTGAACGAAGAATGGGCCTCGGACGACGCCCGGGTGCACTTCGTCGGTGACTACTACGGCAATAACGGCTTCCGTGATTGGCTGATCGAGCAGGGGGAGACATCGGAGACGATCGGCGGTCACGCGGGCATCTCCGACACGTCCCAACTGCTTGCCGTCGACCCTCGGCACATTCGCACCGACCGGCTCGCACCCGGCGGGGGCGGACCGGATAGCGGCGTATCCGGTGATCCGACACGTGCCTCCGTCGAGCGCGGCGTTCGAGGCATCCAATTCAAAGTAGACGCCGCGTTGAACCAGATCCGAGAACTCATGGAATCCCGCTGAGCGCTCCCCCGAGCCCGATCATCGGCTGTCGCGTCCCGTGAGTGTGCGACACTCGAGCCGTCGTCCGTCGTATAGGTTGAGGCGCGGAACGGAATTGCTTCCGCCCTGTACCCGTCCCAGTTTGTCGCGCTCTCCCGGGGGCACCCTTCACAGCATCCTGCCCCACATCGCATGAACAAGCCCGGCCGCCTGACTGTCCTGCTTCTCACCCTGCCCTTCCTGGCCGGGTGCTTCACCGTGGCTACGGTCGAGGTCCCACGCACCCAACCCGAGCGGGAGGCTCTCGAGATTCGCGGCGTCGTCATCACGGATGGCGCGACCGAGCAGGTCATCGAATACGAGCGCGTGCTGGAAGCCACCTGGACACCCTCCTCGTTGTCGATCATCGGGGCGAACGGCGAGGGCGACGATATCGTGACGGAGACTCGCCTCATTCCGATCACCGAGCTGCGCGGGCTGCTCGTGAGAAGTCTGGATGCCGGCCCGACCTCTGCCATCGTCGGCGGTTTGATCGTGAGCGCGGTCGCCGTGATCGCCTTCGTAGTCACCGGAAAGGGCGGCGATTATCGGACCAGTCAGGGCGGGTAGTCGACGACCGGACCTTCAGCGTGTGCGCGTCCAGATCAGGATGACACCGCAATTGTTGAGCTCGTCGAACCCGAGGGGGACTTCGCTGGGCCGCGTGTACACCTCGATCGCATCGATCTCGGTCACGGTGATGTAGTCATCCGGCCGGACGGCATCGAGTGCCCCGGAATGCACGACATGACGGTCGATGTACAGTGTCGGTGAGCAGTACTGACCATTCCGCACGACTCGAACTCGCGGGTTCTGGAAGACCTGTGGACCGCCCACGAGCGGGCGGGACGCGTCGACGTCGAGCATCGGAATTCGCCGGAAGACATCCGTGACCTTGTCGATGGACGCGCGTTCGATGTCCTCGCGAATCATGAACACGCCCCTGCCATCGATCGCCCGGTCGTAGAAACCGTGCCGTTCCAGAAAGCTCATGGGTCCTGATTCGGCCTCCACCACGACTTCCTCGAGTTCGATCGGAAGAGGCTTCAGCCCGATCTGCACGTCGAAAACCCCGTCTTCGCCGAGCTCGAACACCCCGTCCATCAGGGTCTCGTATCCCGTTCGGGAGATGTAGACGAAATATTGTCCGGGGTCGGGGGCGGTGATCTGGAACACACCATCCGTGTCGGCAAGGGCGGCGACCGTCATGCTCTCGCCCTCGGTGATCAGGCCGACGTAGGCCAGCATCACAGGCTCACGCGTAACACTGTCCAGGATGCGGCCTCGAAGCGTCTGAGCGTCCGCTGGAGTTCGTCCCCCGCCGAGCGCAAAGATGAGACAGAGCGCGACCCGTATGCATGCACCGGCACCGCCGAACGAACGTCGTCGCTTGGGGCTCGGGTTCGCCTCATTGGCTACGGTCCGAGAGACACGCGTCATGCTGACTCCTGCCGATCTTCTCCGGTGATCATACGCCGCAGCCACCAAAAAGTGACGGCCCCCACCGGCGAATCGCCGGTGGGGGCCATCGGTACTGCCCCTGCTATGCTACCGGATGATCAGCCGCAGGCTGGGTCACCCTGCAGGTTCGGGTTGAGCTGGCACTCGTTACGAGGCATCGGCCAGCACGCTACCCGCTGTTCAACAGAGGTAGCGCCCGTGATCCAACCATCGGACGTCAGGAACGGGTGGTTCCAGCGCTCGAGGTCGAACAGACGCTTACCCTGCATCCAGGTGTTCGCGTAACGCTCACGATCGAGGATCGCCAGCGCCGTCGCAGCATTGGCGTCCGTCAGGTCGGCCGTGGTGTAACCGGTCGTCCAATCCCCGTCGCTGTTGTTGAGCATACCCAACTCCGTCGGCGCAGCCAGCGCGTCCATGCCGTGGTAGGCACGAACCTCATTGATGAATCCAATGAAGGCACCGAAGTCCGGCGTACCCTGAAGGGCAGCCTCCGCGCGAATCATGTACATCTCGGCAATCGAAGCTCTCGGGACATCCGAGCCACGGTCGTCGTAGACGTTCTGACGGTAGTGCGCGTGGTCACCGTCCGCGCCCTGATGGGCACCGGAACCGTCACCGTCACAGTTACCTGTCTTGGTTACACCATTGGGGATGTTGTCCGGATAGGGCGTAGCCAGGTCGTTCCACTCACCACATACGGTGTAGTCGACCCGCGGATCCGGATCACCATCGATTTCCGATTGGTCGCGCATCGCCTGAGCGAGCGTCCGGTACACGCCAACCTCGGCACGCCCCCACGTCTCGACCCAGAAGAGGTTCGTGTTGGCGCCCTGAGCGTAAATCGCGTCATCGGAGTATCCGATGTCGTTGATCGTGCTGATCGCCGTGGCCGCCGCAGCGTCTGCGGCCGCCCAGCTACCCGCACCCACAGCCGCGAGCAGGAACTCGGACTGCGCGATACCCATAAGGGCCGCGTTTGCCCACTCGCCCGACGGCTGGATCGTCAACGCCTGCTGGAACGCAGCCTTACCCCGGGTGAACGCGGACGAGCGGTCCTCACTCGCACCGATGTCGAACACCACTCGGCAGTACGCCTCTCCGAGACGGTTGCGGGCATGGCCCTTCAGCACGAACAAACGGGCAGCATCGCTACTCGTGTTGGCCGACGCCCCCAGAACCTCCTGGAGACGCTGCCAGGCCTGGTCAGAAGCCCATGCTGCCTCGTGCATCTGCTCCCAGTCGCCTTCGGCGTCCTGGTCGGTAAAGAAACCCGTCCGATAATCCTGCGTCGAGCCGTACGAGCCCGTTCCTGCCAGCTCGTCCGACAGACGCGCGATGTCGAACGCGTAGCTGTCCTGCACATCGTTGTACTCAGCCGAGACGCCCGCAACGAGCACCGGCATGAGCTCCGGAGTGACGAGATCCGCGTCCTGGATCGCACCAGGGTTCAGAACTTCCAGGTCACAACCGGAGAGGACGACCGCAAACGCGGCCACTGCCGGAAGACCGGCCCTTCTCATCCAGTTCGTCATTAGAAGTTCACCGTCATGTTGAGAATGAAGATCCTCGGCGGCGCCATGTTGTAGTACTCGAATGCGTACTCACCACGGTCGAGACCACGGTCCGTCGCCTCGGGGTCGAGGCCCTGATAATCCGTGGACTGCCAGAGGTTCTTGCCCTGCAGCGCGATGCTGACGCTCCGCGTTCCCGGGACGAGGTCCTCGGGGAGACGGTAGGACAGCGACGCCGAACGGAGCTTGATGAAGTCCGCATTCTGCGTCCACGCGCCCCAGTCGATCCGACCCGGAACACAGGTCGTGACCTGGTTCGGTGTCAGGTTCGTGCGTCCGTTCGCGTTGAACTCGTTCTGGATGCCGTAGCAGTGCGGCCACGTCTCACGACGCGCCGTCGCCCAGCCGATACCAATCGCCCGCACGTGACCCATCTGGCTCTCCGCCAGCAGGTCCAGCGTGAGCGACTGGTTGAACGTGAGGCGCGTCCCGAGCGCCACGGTCTGCGTCGGGAAGTTGACACCGAGGACCGCAGTTTCGGTCTCTTCCTGCGCACCGGTCTCGAACGGGTTGGTAACCACGCCGTCATACTCGACACCAATCGGGAAGCCGAGCTGCATGTTGAAGCCAGCGTTCTCGAGCGGACCGAGGTCCGTGATCTCGGACTCGGTGGACGAGTACGCGAAGTTCACGTTCCAGTCGAGGTTGTCCGTACGCAGCGGCGTGATGTTCAGGACCGCCTCGTACCCCTTGTTGGTCGTCTCACCGAGGTTGCGCAGCGTCCGCTCTTCCGTACCGAAGGAAGGCGCCTCAGCCACACCGATGAGCGCGTCCGTGGTCGTCTGATCGAAGTACGTGAAGTCGATCGAAGCACGACCCTCGAACAGGGATCCCTCGAAGCCAAGCTCGATCTCCTCGGAAATCTCGGGGCCGAGATCGGAGTTACCGAGGTTACCGATGATGAGCGCCGGCACGACCTCGTCGGCCTGCGTGGCTTCATAAATCTTCACAGCGTCGAACGCACCAGGCGCACGACCCGACTTACCCCACGCACCACGCAGCTTGAGCGCGTCGAAGAAGCCCTCC
>CALHIO010000075.1 GCA_938030915.1 uncultured Gemmatimonadota bacterium | reverse complement strand
GGCCCACGGCGCCGTCGCCCTGCACCAGCCCGACCCTGGCCCGGCCACCGACACCCGCGCGGCGACCTGCTTCGACGAGGGCATCCGCACATCCGTTGGGGTTCACCCCGCCCGAGTTGGTCACCACCCTGACCCCGTCCTCCACGCAGCGCGGGAAGATGCGCTCCATCAGTTCGACGAAGTCGCGGGCATAGCCGGCGTCGGGATTCCGTGCCCGTTGCTTCTGCATGATCGACATCGTGACCTCGGCCAGATAGTCGAGCATGAGGTAGTCGATGCCGCCGCCCTCGACCTGCCGGACCGGAGCCTCGATGTCGTCACCCCAGAAACCCTGACCACTCGCGATGCGAACCACGCGCCCCTCGCTCACACCACCCCCGATGGAATCTGGAAGGCACCGATGTGCGGGCCCTCATTCTGACGCGCGGCCCGCATGAGCAGACCGAGCGCGGGTCGGAGCTCTTCGGCGAGTACGACCTCATCCACAAAGCCACGGGCCGCAGCGAATCGAGCGTCGAGCTGCCGATCGTACTCCGCCCGCACCTCGTCCATCCGCGTGGTCAGCTCCTCATCCGGGACCTTCCCTTCCTCCTTGAGCTTGTCGAGCTGGCCACCGAACAGCGCCATCACCGCACTCGACCCTTCCATCACACCCATGCGGCCGGTCGGGAGCGAGAGAATGAAATCGGGGTCGAAGCCCTGACCGGCCATCGCATAGTACCCCGCCCCCGAGGCGTGATTGAGCGTCAGAACCAGCTTCGGGACCGTGGCTGTCGCCATCGCCTCCACAAATTCCGCACCGGCGCGAATGATTCCCGAATGCTCGGCGTCAGGACCCACCATGAAGCCGGAGACGTCCTGTACGAAGAGGAGCGGTGTACGGTGCCGATTCATCGTTTCGATGAAAAAGGCCACCTTCCGGGCACTTTCGGTATAGACGATGCCCCCGAAGTGAGGCGCCCCGCCCGCAGCCGGCTTGAACATGCCTCGTGCGTTTGCGATAACGCCCACCGCGAGGCCATCGATGAAGCCGGTGCCGCAGATCATCTCTCCAGCGTGGCTCGCCTGGAATTCGTCGAGGCCCTCTCCGTCCAGGATGCACTCGAGCACATCGTTCATGTCATACGGAGCCCGATGATCCTCGGGAAGGAGATCGTAGAGGTCGTAGGCCAGACGTCGCGGCGGCGTCGGCGTCCGCTCCTCCGGTGTGACCTCCCGGGGGAGTTCCTCGACCAGCTGGCGCAGGCGTGCGATGCAGGCTTCGTCGTCAGGCACCATGTAGTGCGCCACACCACTCAGTTCGGTGTGCATCTTCGCGCCGCCGAGCTCTTCCGCACCGACCGACTGCCCGGTGGCGCCCTTCACGAGGTTCGGCCCTCCGAGGCCCATGAAGGACGTGCCCTCGACCATCAGGATCACGTCGGAGAGCGCAGGAAGGTACGCGCCTCCGGCAATGCACGGGCCCATGACTGCCGCCAGCTGCGGAATGCGGAGATAGCGGCGCATGACGGAGTTGTAGTAGAAGATGCGGGCGGCACCGTACTGACCCGGAAAGACGCCTCCCTGATACGGGAGATTCACGCCAGCCGAATCGACCAGGTAGATGATCGGAATGCGGCAGCGCATCGCGATCTCCTGAGCTCGTAGAATCTTCGTGATCGTCTCAGGCCACCAGGAGCCGGCCTTCACTGTGGCGTCGTTCGCCACGACCACGACCTCACGCCCCTGCACTCGCCCGACCATCGTGACCACTCCCGCACCTGGCGCCTGACCGTCATACAGGTCGTGCGCGACCATCATGCCGATCTCGACGGATGTCTGCCCCTGGTCGAGCAGGAGGCCGATCCGCTCGCGCGCGGTCAGCTTGCCCTGATCGTGCTGCCGATCGATCCGCTTCTGACCACCCCCGAGGCGAAGCTCCTCACGAAGTGCCTTCAGCTCCCTCGAGAGATCACTCAGGCGGCCGGACCGTCCGCCCTCAGCCGGCATGAGTCGTGGCGAACCACTCGTTGACGTAGGCGATGGCGTCGCCGGTGGACGTTCCCGGACCGAAGAGCCGGCCGATGCCTTGCTTCTCGAGTTCCTCGACGTCTTCCTCGGGGATGATCCCGCCCCCCGTGAGGAGCATGTGATCCGCCCCCGCCTCGTCGAGAAGCGCCTTCACGCGCGGGAAGAGCGTCATGTGAGCACCGGACAGCACCGACATCGCCACTACATCGACGTCTTCCTGTACCGCCGCGTTCACGATCATCTCGGGCGTCTGATGGAGGCCGGTATACACGACCTCGAAGCCGGCATCACGAAATGCGCTCGCAATGACCTTGGCTCCGCGATCGTGCCCATCGAGCCCCGGCTTGGCGACCAGGACCCGGATCTTTCGTTCGTCTGACATGTTCAGGATCAGCGTTGATTCGCGTGTCAGGCGGGCCTCCGAAACGTCGAGGGGCCCGAGCCCTAGGAATCTAGAAGAAGGTCGGAGAGCCGTCGATTCACGATGCGCCGGGTCCGGCATTTGACGAGGCAGAACGGGGGCTGCTAGCCACCCGCCGTCACCCTACGACCGGCCAGCCACGCAGGAAGCTCCGCCAGATCCGTGACCGTATTCGCTCGCGCCTCGTGGAGTCCGAGCGGATCGAGAAGCACTGCGTCCAGCCCCGCAGCGAGCGCGCCGACGTAGTCGACGGGGAAGAGATCCCCGACATACAAGCACGCCTCGGGCGGGAGGTCGAGCGCCCGGCATCCGGCCTCGAAGATCTTCGGGTCGGGCTTCTCCACCCCGACGACCTCGGAGTCGATCACGAACTCCACATGCTCTCGCACGCCGGCGGCCGCGAGGGCGCCTTCCATGCGTCCATCGGCGTTCGAGATCACAGCCACGCGATATCCGTCGTCACGCAGGCGACCCATCACTTCACCCGTGTGCGGCAAGGAGAAGGTCCACAGGTGTTCGGCCTGATGCGCTTCGCGAACCCGGTCACCCACTGCATGCAGCCCCTCATCGGGCACGCCGCAAGCGGAGAAGAGGGTCAGAAAATACTGGCCCCAGAGTTCCGGCTCCGTGCCCTTGCTCCCCTCCTCGATCCGGTCGTGGAGAATGCGGCGTGCACTCAGTTCGATGCGCTGAAAGTCCTCCGCGGCGATCTCGACTCCGTGGCCCCGGAGAATCTCGACCATTCGAGAGGGATCGAGATACACGAGGGTGTTTCCGGCATCGAAAAGGACAGCCTGAATCAGAAGAACACCGGCTCCTTGTACGAGCCGAACACCTCTTCCATGGCGGCCCGGATCTCATAGAGCGTGCAGTAGGCACGAGCGCAGTCGAGGATGTACGGCACCACGTTGTCCTCACCGCGGCACGCCTCGGTCAGCGCAGCAAGCTTCGCGCGAACCGCATCGGCGTCCCGGCCGGCCCTCATCGCCGCCATCTTTGCGACCTGGCGCTCTTCGACCTCGGGGCCGATCCGCAGCGTGTCGATCTCGATGTCACCCGAGCCCTCGGTGAAGTGGTTCACGCCCACGATCACGCGCTCACCGGATTCGACCTCTCGCTGCTGACGCATCGCCGAATTGGCGATCTCCTGCTGGAACCACCCCTGCTCGATGCCCGGGACCACCCCGCCCATCTCGTCGATCTCGTCGAAGAGTGCCAGCGCGTCGCGCTCGAGTTCGTCGGTGAGAGCTTCGACGAAGTGCGACCCGGCCAGCGGATCGATCGTATTCGCCACGCCCGACTCGTAGGCGAGCACCTGCTGGGTGCGTAGCGCGATCCGGACGGCTTTCTCGGTCGGCAGGGCCAACGTTTCGTCCATCGAGTTGGTATGAAGCGACTGAGTCCCACCCAGCGCTGCAGCCATCGCCTGGTACGCCACGCGCACGATGTTGGTCTCGGGCTGCTGCGCCGTCAGCGTCACACCCGCCGTCTGACAGTGCGTCCGAAGACGCCACGAATCAGGATTCCTCGCTCCGTACTTCTCCTTCATGCCGCGCGCCCAGATCCGCCGCGCCGCGCGGAGCTTCGCGATCTCCTCGAAGAAGTCGTTGTGCACATCGAAGAAGAACGAAAGGCGCGGTGCGAACGAGTCGACGTCGAGGCCCCGGGCGATGCCGCGCTCGACGTACTCGAAGCCGTTGCGGAGCGTGAACGCGAGTTCTTCTGCCGCGGTGGCCCCGGCCTCGCGGATGTGGTATCCGGAGATGGAAATCGGGTTGTACTTGGGCGTGTTCTGGCTGGACCACTCGAACATGTCGACGATGCAACGAAGCGCCGGCTCCGGTGGGAAGATCCAGGCGTGCTGGGCCTGGTATTCCTTGAGGATGTCGTTCTGGACCGTACCTCGTAGCACGCCCACGTCGACGCCCTGCTTCTCTGCGGCGGCGACGTAGAAGCAGTACAGGATGATCGCCGGTCCATTGATCGTCATCGAGACCGAGACCTGATCGAGGGGGATCCCCTCGAAAAGCCGCTCCATGTCGGCGAGGGACGAAATCGCTACGCCGCACACCCCGACCTCGCCGAGCGACCGGTCGTGGTCGGAGTCGTACCCCATGAGTGTCGGGAAGTCGAACGCGACGCTCAGGCCCGTCTGTCCGTGATCGAGGAGGTACTTGTAGCGCTCGTTGGTCTCCTCGGCCGTCGCGAACCCGGCGAACTGTCGCATCGTCCAGAGACGCGTGCGGTACATCGTCGTGTACGGGCCCCGCGTGAACGGATACATGCCGGGATACCCGACCGAGGTATGATCCGACGCATGGTCGAGTTCAGTGTACAGAGGCTTCACGTCGCGCCCGGAGACGGTGGAGAAGAGTACGTCCCTCTTGGACATCCCGTCGTACGCCTCTTCCCACTCGGCGAGGCGGGCCTTCAGCTCGTCGATCTCCCGATCACGCTCCTGCACCGCGCTCTCGAGGTCGGTCCGGCTGAGCACGTCCTTTTCGATGGTCGACATGGTGCGGCTCCCTGCGCGTCATCCGTTGGACCGCACGCGGCGATCTTTCTGTACAGATCCAAACATAGCCGGGAAGGTCCGGCGGGCGGAGGGTTTTAACGCAGAAGGGAGCCCAGAATCGCGTCGGCGGCGGAGTACGGCGTGCCACCGCCCGAAGCGATTTGATCCACTCCGCGAGCCAGGAGCCCGCGTACCTCGTCGGAACTCCACGCCACGCGCCTCATCTCTCGGTCGACGACGTCGCGACTCCGGCTCGCGGCACGGGATCGGCGCCTCTGCTCCAGTTCGCCACTTTGCTCCAGCCAGGCCCGGTGCTCCGAGATCGTGTCCACGAGCTCCTCGACACCCTCGTTGGTCAACGCATTCGTCGTGAGCACCGGTACGGACCAACCCTCGGCCTCCGTCGGGGGTGCGCTCGTCGTACGCTCCTCCTTCATGACTCTCCCGAGGTCGACGCCGTGGTGCGCCGGGATGTCCCTGAGCGCGCTGCCGGCTCGCAGGTGCAGGGCCTGCCGAAGCTCCTTCACCAGACGTGGAGCACCGGGCCGGTCGGCCTTGTTCACCACGAAGATGTCGGCAATCTCCATCAGGCCGGCCTTCATGGCCTGAATGGCGTCACCCGACTCGGGGACGAGCACCACGACCACGGTGTCTGCGGCGGCGGTCACTTCCAGCTCGGTCTGCCCGACGCCGACCGTCTCCACGAGCACCCGGTCGAAGCCGAACGCGTCCATCAGATCGACCACTTCCTTGGTGGTGGTCGCCAGACCGCCGAGTGATCCACGCGTGGCCATCGACCGGATGAAGATGCCCGGATCGGTCGAGATGTCGTTCATTCGGATGCGATCGCCCAGGAGGGCGCCGCCCGAGTATGGCGACGTGGGGTCGACCGCAACGACTCCGAGGTACTCCTCGAGCTTTCGATACTCGGTCGCCACCGCCGCCACGAGGCTCGACTTCCCCGCACCCGGCGGTCCCGTGAAGCCCACACGCTTCGCCTGCGGCCCCCTCGCCATGACAGTGTGCAGAAGCTCCTGGAAGCCAGCGCGCTCGTTCTCCACCACGGTGATCGCCCGGGCAAGCCCGAGCACCTTCCCGTCCGAAAAGCGCTCGAGAAGCGCCTGATTCTCAGGGGACAACGTGGTTGAACTCATGGAGAATCGATCCCGCGAGCATGACGCAGCGGGTTTTCGAGGAGATGGGTCGGAATGAAGAGCACGACGACGAACATGATGAGAGCCACACCGAGGCCGGTGCCGAGAAGCCACCAATTCCTCAGAGCGATGAAGAGAATCGAGGTGATGACGGCCGTCGCCGAAGCGAAGATACTGAGGAGCAGACGCCGCGACTGAAGATGCAGGAAACGCTCCTGCTGCTGAATGTCCCTGGGGTGCACCCGAACACGCAGTTCCTCGCGCTCTGCTCGGGTCACGAGATCGCGCATGGAACGTACAACCTGCTGTGACTCCTCCATGAAGCTTCTCGCGAGCTGGGCCGGCTGCTGGCCAGCACTCTTCGTCAGCTCGGCGCGATTCTCCTGAACGACCTCGCGGACGAAGGTCAGACCGTCGAAGCGAGCGTCGTAGCGAAAGGCGAGTCCCTCGATCAGCGCCGATGTCCGGAACAGGTAGACCAGTTCCTGGGGAAGGACGAGCGGCCATGTGTAGAAGGTGTCGAGCAGCTGTGCGATCACGTCGTCCACGATCATCAGATGATTCGTCGTCTTGGCTCGCTCGACGATCCTCAGAATTTCGGTGGCAGCCTCGCGAATCTCTCCTCGTGACACCTCCGGGCTGATCATTCCGAGGCGGTACATCTCATTGATGACCCCATCGATATCCTCGCGACCGAGCGCCAGCGCGACCCCCAGGACCGACTCACGCGTCCAGCGAGGGACCTCGAGCACCGACCCCCAGTCGAGCACCACGAGCGTGCCGTCATCCTGAACCAGCAGGTTGCCGGGATGCGGATCGGCATGCATGAAGCCATCGACCATCATCATCCGCATGTAGACGCCCGTGAGCCTCTTCATCACCTGCCGGAACGACAGGCGACCGGACGAGAAGTGCTCCTGCAGCCCATCGATCTTGGTTCCGTGGCAGTACTCCATGACGAGCACCCGCCGCGTCGTGAAGCCGTCGACGACCTCGGGTGCTCTCACGTTGGGGTCGCGGGCGAAGAACGCCTGGAAGCGTTCGATGTTCGCTGCTTCCTGTCGGAAGTCCATCTCCTGCCGCACCCGAACGGAGAACTCGCGCACCACGTTGGTCAGCGCCCGTACGTGGTGGTTCGGGAAGAGGATGTTCAGCCAGAACAGAAAACGGAACGAGATCGCCAGATCGAGGGCGACGACCTTCTCGACGCCCGGGCGGAGCACCTTCACGACCAGGTCCCGGCCGTCGACACTGGCCCGGTGGACCTGCCCCAGGCTCGCCGCGGCCAGTGGCTGGTCCTCGAAGGTCTGAAAGAGCTCGGTGACCGGGGCGCCCAGCTCACTCTCGATCACGCGCCGAACGGCGTCGGTTGGATCGGCCGGAACACGATCCTGAAGCTTGCCGATCTCGGACAGGTACGGCTCGGGGAGGATGTCCGCCCGAGCGCTCAGCAGCTGAGCGATCTTGATGAAGGCCGGACCGAACTGAGCGAGACGCGCGGAGAGCAGTTCAGCCCGCCTCTGATGATGCTCCGGACTTCGCGGCGCTGGGCGCCCTACGATCAGCAGCGACCGTCGATCACGCATGAACGACACCGCGAACGGAACGAATCGCACGAGGATGGCGAGGGTCCGCCCGAGGCGCCTCATGGGCTCAACCGCCGAGGAGGAACTTCGAAGCGAGACCGAGGAGGAGGAAGAATCCGCACAGGTCGGTGAGCGTGTGGACGAAGACCGAGGAAGCCACGGACGGGTCTACCCCGATCCGGTCGAGAGTTGCCGGTACGAATGCGCCGGCGAACCCCGCCACGATCTGGTTCCCCCACATCGCCAGCATGACCACCAGGCCCAACCGCGGATTCCCATCCGGAATGACGAGCGCGATCGCGGCGATCCCAAGACCGAGCACGGCTCCGATCACGAGCCCGATCAGCAATTCCTTCATCACGAAACCGCGAGCGCTGCCCGGCCCCTCGACCGTGAGTCGACGGATCGTGATGGCGAGTGACTGGGTGCCCGAGCTACCGCCCATGGCCGCGATGATCGGGGCCAGGAAGGCGAGGGTGATCACCTGATCGATGACGTCCTCGTATATGAGGATCACCGAAGCTGCGAGTGAGGCCGTCACGAGGTTGAGTGCGAGCCACGGAAGTCGAGTGCGTACGGACTCCGCCCACGTATGGCGCAATTTCTCTTCATCGGTCACACCCGCAAGGCGGAGAATATCCTCCGTCTGCTCCGCCTCGATCACATCGATGACGTCATCGAACGTGATCCGCCCGAGCAGCACACCGCCGGCCGTCACCACCGGGATCGAGGCCATG
>CALHIO010000074.1 GCA_938030915.1 uncultured Gemmatimonadota bacterium | reverse complement strand
ATGATGCCCCCTCCGGGTGCTCGGCGCCCGGCCGGCGACACGCTGATCGTTCTCGCCGAAACGCTGGAAGGAATCGTCGACAAGGCGGCCGAAGGTCGGTCGAACCCGGGCAATCGACCGTTTCAGCGCGTGAACCGAGCCGAGTACGAGCGCCTCGTCGAGCAGCTCTTCGATCTTCAGGTCGACGCATCCAACTGGCTTCCCGAAGATCAGATCAGCGCCAGCTTCGACAATGTCGCAGACGCGCAGGCGATCTCCGCAACGCTCATGGACGCGTATCTCACAGCGGCCTCGGAGGTCGCTCGTCAGGCGGTCGGCCAGTCGGATGCGCCCGCGGCCTCTCAGACCTACTCGAACGATCCTTCCGTCTCGCAGCACGAATGGGAGACGGTGGAGGGCGCGCCGTACGGAACCCGGGGTGGCGTCAGCGTGCTGCATACGTTCCCGGCAGATGGAACGTACATCTTCACGCTCGGCTTCATGTCCGGCTGGGGTGAGCGCTTCCACGATATCGACGTCTCGGTCGACGGTGCTCAGGTCGCGCTCCTCCGGTACTCCGCAGGCACTGCACGGCTCATCGACTTTCAGGGTCGACTCGGCTACCCGATGCGCACCGACTCGGTCTTCGTACGCGCCGGGCAGCGCCGCATCGCCGCCGCCTTCGTGCGCCAGACCGACGGACCGTACGAAGACCTGATCCGCCCGAACGACTGGTCTCTCTCGGGGACCGAAGCGAGCTACGGGACTACGTCCCCCCCGCATCTCATGCACTTCACGGTCGAGGGCCCGTACGAGGCTGCGGGAATCTCCGAAACCCCGAGTCGAAGTCGGATCTTCTCGTGCAGGCCGACGGCGGCGGACGAGGCGCGCCCCTGTGCGCGAGAAATCATGACGCGCCTCGCCGCGCAGGCGTATCGCAGGGACCTCGAGGATCGGGACATTCGTGCGTTGCTGGACTTCTACGATCAGGGGGCGTCCGAGGGAGGCTTCGAGCTCGGGATCCGCACCGCGATCGAGGCGATGCTGGTCAGCCCGCACTTCCTCTTCCGCATCGAGTCCGAGCCACGCGGGGTCGACCCGGGTGACGTCTTCCCTGTCGACGGCATCGATCTCGCTTCCCGCCTGTCGTTCTTCCTGTGGGGCATCGGGCCGGATCGCCAGCTCCTTCAGGCAGCGCGCGATGGCCAGCTGTCGGACCCGGACGTTCTGGAGCGCGAGACTCGGCGGATGCTCGCCGACCCACGCGCGACATCGCTTTCGACCCGGTTCGCGCACCTGTGGCTCAGGCTCCAGGATCTCGAGAAGGTCCAACCCGATGCGTTCTGGTTTCCGAACTACAGTCGACAGCTCGCGACTGACATGCGCCGGGAGACCGAGCTCTTCTTCGATCATCTGGTGCGTGGAAATCGGAGCCTGCTCGAGCTTCTCGATGCCGACTACACCTTCGTGAACGAGCGGCTCGCCGACCATTACGGCATGTCGGGTGTCGTGGGAGACGATTTCCGCCGAGTCAGCTACCCCGAGGGGAACCGGCGTGGGCTTCTGGGGCACGGCAGCGTGCTCGTTCAGACGTCGCTCGGCAACCGCACTTCCCCCGTACTCCGGGGGAAATGGGTCATGGAAGTCCTCCTCGGCGTGCCCCCGCCTCCACCGCCGCCCGGCGTGCCGGATCTCGAGGAAACCAGCGGCTCTGAAGGTGTGAAGATCCTGACGACGAGCGAGCGGATGCAGGCACACCGATCCAACCCGACGTGCGCCTCGTGTCACAACCTCATCGATCCCATCGGCCTCGCCCTCGACAATTTCGACGTGACGGGCAAATGGCGGACTCGTGAGAACGGCATGCCGCTCGACACCCGAGGCACGTTCTATGACGGGAGCGAGATCTCGAATGCTCCGCAGCTGGCAGACGCGCTTCTCCAGCGTCCGATCCCCCTTGTGCGCAATTTCACCGCCAACCTGATGACGTACGCGCTCGGTCGTCGGCTCGATGTCCTCGACCAACCGACGGTACGCGCCATCGCACGTCAGGCCGAACAAGACGATTATCGACTGTCTTCCTTCATCGTCGGTGTCGTTCGGAGCGACGCCTTCCGGATGAAGCAGGCGGTCGATGTAGCCTCGAACTAGACGGAGTCGAGTATGCATTTCATAACTGGTAAGAGCATCGAGCGCCGAACCTTCCTGAAGGGGATGGGTGCGACGATCGGTCTTCCCATGCTCGATGCCATGACACCGGCGGGTCGCGCGCGTGTGGCCAGCGCAGACCCTCCCAAGCGACTCGTCTGCATCGAGGAGGTGCACGGGGTCGCAGGGTGCAACGAATGGGGGTCCTCCCAGCATCTGTTCGCACCGGAGACCGTCGGCCGGGACTTCGAATTGCTGCCGGGCAATGTGCTGGCATCTCTGGAGCCCCATCGCGATGACCTCACAATCGTCAGCAACACCGACGTGCGCATGGCCGAGGCCTTCGCTCCGCCGGAGATCGGCGGAGATCACTTCCGCTCCAGCGCCGTCTTCCTGACCCAGTCCCACCCGAAGCAGACTCAGGGCTCCGATCTCATGGTCGGCACGTCGCTCGACCAGATTCATGCCCGACGGTTCGGCCAGGACACGGTCCTCCCCTCGCTGCAACTCTGCATCGAGCCCACGGACAAGGGTGGTGGATGCGACTACAACTACTCCTGCTCCTACACCGACTCGATCAGCTGGTCGTCGCCGACGACCCCCCTTCCGATGATCCGCAGTCCTCGCGCCGCGTTCGATTTGCTGTTCGGCGCGGGAGGCACCGAAGAAGAACGAGCACTCCGCCGCAGGACGCACAGCAGCATTCTGGATTGGGTCGCGCGTGAAGTCGCCCATCTCAAACGCGAGGTCGGTACCCTGGATCGCCAGAGGATCGATCGGTACCTCGGCAGTGTGCGTGAGATCGAACGCCGAATTCAGATGATCGAAGCACGGAACGACAGCGGCGAGCCCCGGGAGCTGCCGGGCGCCCCGCCGGGCGTGCCGGACTCGTTCAGTGAGCACATGCAGTTGATGTTCGATCTTCAGGTGCTCGCGTTCGAGACGGACATCACGCGCGTCACGGCGTTCAAGACCGGTCGAGACGCCTCGAACCGCACCTTCCCCGAGAGTGGATCGGACCGCGGCTTCCACCCGGCGTCACACCATGGAGGCCGGGAAGAAAGCATTCTCGAGTTCAACAAGATCTGTCAGTACCGCGTGAGTCAGCTCGCGTACTTCATCGAACGGCTCAAGACGACGTCCGACGCGGACGGCACGCTGCTCGACAACACCGTCGTCCTCTGGGGCTCACCCATGGGTGACGCGAATCTGCACAATCACCGCCGGTGCCCGCTGATCCTCCTGGGCGGGGGCAACGGGGTCCTGGACGGAGGAGCCCATTACAAGGCCCCGGATGGGACGCCGATGGCGAACGTCTTCCTGACTCTTCTCCATCGACTCGGCCACGAGGACGTGCGCAGCTTCGGGGACAGTACGGGCGAGTTCCTTCTCTAGGCGGCATGGAGTCGAGCGGATGAGACACACAGGGGCACGGTGGCGCACCGCAAAGGCGGGGCTCGCTCTCAGCGCGATCTTCGCACTCGCGGGGATGGCGCCCTCCGACGCGCCCGTCGCCGATGCGGCCATGCGCGGCGATATGGAGGCTGTGCGGTCGTTGCTCCGTTCCGGGGCGGACGTGAACGGAGCCCAGGGCGATGGGATGACCGCGTTGCACTGGGCTGCCCGGCACGGACAACGAGAACTGGCCGAAGTGCTCGTGTTCGCTGGAGCGAGACTGGACTCCGGCACCCGTATCGGCCGGTATACACCACTGCACATCGCGGCGCGTGAGGGTCGTCGGGAGGTGGTGGAGGTGCTCCTGAGAGCTGGGGCCGATCCGGGGGTGGCCACCACCAACAGTGGCGCGACTCCCCTTCACCTGGCTGCGCGCTCGGGAGATGCCGGAATCATCTCACTCCTCGTCGAATACGGAGCCCGCGTCGACGCGACGGCGGGATCGTGGGAGCAGACACCGCTGATCTTCGCCGCTGCGTTGAATCGCGTGGAGGCGATCGACGTCCTGATCGCATCCGGGGCCGACCCCAACCTCTCGTCCACGGTGGTCGACGTGGTGGAGATGGCCGACGCTGACAACGCGGCCGAGCGCAGATTGCAGGAGGCGATCGAGGGCTTCCGTGAACAGCAGGCCGGAGGGCCGGAGTGGCAGCCGACTCCCAGCCAGGTCCAGGCCGCTGTCGATCTCGCACGCCAGGTTAAGAGCCGTTGGTCGGAGATTTCGGGTCAGGAGGAGGGAGCATCCGCCGACACGGCGACCGCCGGGGGGGAGGCTGACGACTCAGAGGTGGAGCCGGCACCCGCAGAGGAGACGGACTCGACCACGACCGCGGACGATCCGGACCAGGGCGCCGCGTCGGAAAGCGAGGCTCTGGAGGAAGAAGGAGCCGTCGAGACCGAGAGCGACAGCGAGGAGGACGACGAGCCCCGACCACTTTCATACGCCGAGCAGGTCGGTTCGTGGGGTGGTCTTGCCCCGCTGCACCATGCCGTCCGGCAGGGACACCTCGAAGCAGCGATGGCGCTGCTTGCCGGTGGAGCCGAGATCGATCGCGTCACCGGAGACGGGACGACACCGCTCCTGATGGCGGCGATCAATGGCCAGTGGGACCTCGCAAAGGTCCTCATCGAGGCGGGAGCGGATCCGAATCTGATGAGCGATGCCGGTGCGACGCCCCTCTACGCGGTCCTGGAGCGTGAGTGGCAGCCGAGAGCCTCGTATGCGCACCCGACCGAACACCAGCGTCAGGAAACGACGCACCTGGAGATGATGGAGCTTCTCCTCGAGGCCGGGGCCGACCCGAATGCGCGCCTTTCGAAGCATCTGTGGTACATGGAGTACACCTTCGGTGTCCTCCGTGGCAGCGGAATCAATCTTCAGGGGGCCACCCCGTTCTGGCGCGCCGCGTACGCGCTCGACGTGGCGGCGATGCAGCTCCTCGCCTCGTACGGTGCCGATCCCGACATCCGGACGATGAAGCCGCCTCAAAGGCGACGCCGACCGACGCCGATGGGAGAAGAAGCCGAGGAAGAAGAAGCTGGCCAGGAGCCTGCTGCTCCCGAAGGCGAGGCAGCCGAGGAGGGCGATCCCGAGGAGGAAGCGGGAGACGCGGAAGCCGAAGCCGACGATGCCGCGGAACCGGGCGATGAGGAGGAGGAAGCTGAGGAGGACACGGAGTCGGAAGACGAGGGGCCGGATCCCTCGGGGCTTCCGGTCGTCCCGACAGGAGGTCCCGCGATCCACCCGATCCACGCGGCTTCGGGCGTCGGGTACGGGCAGTCCTTCGCAGGTAACGCGCATCGCTACCTGCCCAATGGATGGCTACCCGCCGTGAAGTTCCTGGTCGAAGACATGGGTGCCGACGTGAATGCCCGCGACGCCAACGGCTACACCGCCCTTCACCATGCGGCCTCCCGAGGGGACGTAGAGCTCATCCTCTACCTCGTCGATCAGGGCGCGGATGTCATGGCCGTCAGTCGCAAGGGAGAGACGACCGCCGATATGGCGAACGGCCCTGTCCAGCGGGTTCAGCCCTACCCCGAGGCGATCGCGCTTCTGGAGTCGCTCGGCGCGGTGAACAACCACAATTGCGTCTCGTGTGAGTAAGCGACCGCGGTAGGACGCAACGCAGCGGCGCACGGCGCACCGCGACCCGTCCGTCACCGGCGGCGTGTGGCCCGAGCCGAATATGCTCGCGCTCTGCCCGGGCGTGAGGCTACTGCACAGTGCTGTCGAAACGTGGATCGTGTTCGTCCATGATGCGCTGTGCGATGTCCTTGAGATCGACCGTGTAGCCGGGGTCGTACTCGTACCCCGCGAGGTCGATGCCGTAGATCGCCTCCAGCCAGACCAGCCGAGCCAGATCCTTGAGAATATTCCCACCATGCCCCTTGGTGTCGGTAAAGATCGCCTGGTCCGCGGGCCCGGTGAGGGCGTCGACGTCAGGGAGCGCTTCGGCATCCAGCAGATCCCGCAGCTCCAGGGCAGACCGACCGTACGGGATGCAGAAAATGTCGACCCCGGGGAACAAGGCTCGGATCGACTCGACGAAATCGTGCCATGGCCCTTCATGAGCCTCCAGCCAACGCTGCGCGTAGGTGGGGCCATCGACTTCGGCGGGATAATCACCCCATGGAAGCCCGATGAAGAATCGGGTGTCCGGGTTTCGCTGAAGCGCGTACTCGATCCACCTCTCATAGCCCTCTGTGGTCGGGTAGGTGGGCTCGTACGTCATCCCGAACAGTTCGACGTCACCCCCGTCCAGGACTGCCTGGATCTCAGCTCGCTTCGCCGCATTGTTCCATAGTGCGAGCGGCGCACCATTCGCACCTCCGGCGAAGACACCCACCTGCTCGTGCCCGTCGATTCCCGCCTGGCCGGCATGAAAGGGCAGCCCCTCCGCGATCGGACGAAAGAAGCTGTGACCCATGAAGAGCGCATTCAGACCCTCTGACGTTTCGAACTCGGGCGCATTCACCTCGGCGCAGCCGCTGATGGTCGGCGCAATCAGGAGAAGTGCGACACAGACTCGGTTTCTCATGGGATCCAACGCTCGAACCGTGGAGGGTCTCCGCTCATGAA
>CALHIO010000073.1 GCA_938030915.1 uncultured Gemmatimonadota bacterium | reverse complement strand
GGATGCGGTCAACGTCTCCTTCGTGAACCATCCGGATGACGTAGAAGACCTTCTCGATGAGCTCGATGCCGCCGGGGGACAGCACCTGGGGCTCGTTCTGAAGATCGAGAGTCTGATGGGTGTTCGCATGCTGCCCGGTATTCTTCTCGCTGCGATGGAGTGGCCCCGGGTCGGCGTGATGATCGCTCGGGGTGACCTCGCGGCGGAGGTCGGGTGGGTTCGGCTGGCTCAGGCCCAGGAGGAGATCCTCTGGGCCAGTGAAGCCGCGCACTTCCCCGTGGTGTGGGCGACCGAGGTGCTCAACCAGCTCGCCAAGAAAGGGACGCCGACCCGTGGCGAAATTTCCGATGTCGTGATGGCCGAGCGCGCCGAGTGCGTGATGTTGAACAAGGGGCCGCACATCACGACGGCGATCCACACGTTGGACACGATCCTCCGGTCGATGGAGGATTATCAGATGAAGAAGACCACGCTTCTTCCGCAGTTGCCGCTCGAGCCGCCGGATCCTGAAGAAGTCGGGCGTACGATCGGTGAACGATTGGGCCGGTGGCCGAGCCGGACAGGCGACCCGTCCTGATGCTCTTGGAGGCCGCGACGCGGGTGTGAATGGACACGCAGTATCCCGTGCGATAGGGTGCTCGATGCTTACCCTCGTTCGCGGGTCCATCCGACCCCTCTCGATCCTGATCGCGCCCCTCGCCGCAGGCTGCGCTGACACACGCGAGCGCGGGGAGGAGGCACGGCAGGAGGCGAGCTCCTGGATCGAGCTCTTCAATGGTCGGGACCTCGCGGGGTGGACCCCCAAGATCCGGGGGGAGGCCCTCGGCGAAGATCGGCGGCGTACGTTCCGGGTCGAGGATGGGCTGCTCACCGTGTCGTACGATGCGTACGACGAGACCGAGGGCTTCAGCGATACGTTCGGGCACCTCTTCTTCGAGGAGCCGCTGGAGTCGTACGAGCTCCTCGTCGAGTATCGCTTCGTGGGTCGGCAGTTCGAGGGCGGACCCGGTTGGGCGCGCTCGAATTCGGGGGTCATGTTCCACGCGCAGGTGCCCGGGACAATGGGTGTCGACCAGGACTTTCCGATCTCGTTGGAAGCGCAGTTCCTGGGTGGGGAGGCCGGTGAAGTCCGACCCACGGCGAATCTCTGTACACCAGGCACCCACGTGGAGATCGAGGGGGACCTCGTGACGGCGCACTGCGTGAACGCCGAGGCTCCGACGGTCCCCGACAGTACATGGGTCACGGTGACGATCGTTGCGCACGCGGACGGCTCCGTGCGTCATCTCGTGGATGGGGACACGGTGATCGCCTACGAAGGGCCCGTCGTCGGCGGGGGCGAGGTCAGCGAGTGGACGGATGGAGCACCCCAACCGGGACTCACGCTGCGCGGCGGCTACATCGCTCTGCAGAGCGAGAGCCACCCAATCCAGTTCCGCCGCGTGGCGTGGAGACCGCTGTCTCCCCCGTAGCTGCACGCGGTCGGGGGATGCGGGCGTCCGGCGCGGCGCCGTAGGTTGCGAGCGACCGACCCCGGAGGAGTTTCATGGACCGAAGAACGGCCTTGCGTACCCTTGCGACGGCCAGCGCCATTCCGCTGTTCGCACCAGAAGGGGTGTCTGCGCTGCTGGAGGCGCGGCGCGTTCTCACTCCTGGAACGAGGGCGCGTTTCGCCCCCGCCGCACTGAGTGTGCACGAGCTCGAGATGGTCGGGGTGATTGCGGATATCATTCTGCCCCGGACGGACACGCCGAGCGCGACCGACCTCGACGTACCCGGCTTCGTCGACCTTATTGCGTCGGAGTGGATGGATGAGGACGAGGCCAGCGAACTCCACGCGGGGCTCGCGACTCTCGACGCGACCGCGTCGACCCGCTTCGGGCGTGGCTTTTTCGATGCCACGGTGGAGGCGCAATTGACCCTGGTCCGGGAACTCGACGCTGCGCTGCCAGCGTCCGGTCCACCCGACGTCGAGTTGGACGGCTTCTATCCCACGCTGAAGCGTCTCGTGCTCGTCGGGTACTTCACCACCGAAGAAGCGGCGGGTCAGGTCGGGTATCGAATCATCCCCGGCCAATTCGGAGGGTGTGTCGCACCAGGGGCAGGACGATGAGGAACGAGTACGACGCGATCGTCATCGGCTCGGGGATCACCGGAGGCTGGGCCGCGAAGGAGTTGACCGAGGCGGGACTTCAGACGCTGGTGCTCGAGGCCGGACCTGACATCGTGCCGGAGCGGGACTACACCGAGCACATACCGGTGTGGAGCATGAAGTACCGGGGCATGGGTGATCGCAAGAAGCTCGCCGAACGACAAGGGATTCAGCGGGAGTGCTACGCCTGTGACGAACTCGGTTCCGCGTTCTTCGTCGACGACGTGGAGAATCCGTACACGACCCCTGAGGATGCGCCGTTCCTGTTCCTGCGCGGTCGGCAGGTTGGGGGGCGTTCGATCATGTGGGCTCGTCAGGTCTATCGACTGAGCGACCTCGATTTCGAGGCGAACGCACGCGAGGGCGTCGGCATCGATTGGCCGATTCGTTACGCGGACCTGGCTCCGTGGTACGATCACGTCGAGCGTTTCATCGGTGTCTCGGGTGAGGCCCTCGGGCTCGACCATCTTCCGGACAGCCGGTTCCTGCCCCCGATGGCGATGACGTGCGCCGAAGCACACGTCCGAGACGGCATCGCACGAGCGTACAGCGGTGAGCGAGTCCTGACCATCGGTCGCTGCGCGGTTCTGACCCGCGACCACCTGGGCCGTCAGGCCTGTCACTTCTGTGGCCCGTGCGAGCGAGGGTGTCGCACGCGCTCGTACTTCAGCAGCCTGAACGCGACCCTGCCGGCTGCGCGAGAGACCGGTCGCATGACGTTGCGGCCGAACAGCGTCGTGCACTCTCTCGGGTACCGGGACGGCCGGGTGTCCTCGGTGCACGTCATCGATCGAGAGACGCACGAGGCGCTCGAGTTTTCGGGTCGAGTCGTCTTCATGGCCGCCTCCACGCTCGAGTCGACGAGGATCCTTCTCAACTCCACGTCTCCTGACTTTCCCGACGGATTGGCCAACTCCAGCGGCGTGCTTGGTCACTACCTCATGGATCACACCATGGGGCACGGTGCCTCGGGAGACGTGGTCGGGTACGAGGACCAAGCGAACCAGGAACGCCGGATCAACGGGATCTATCTCCCCCGATTCCGGAACGTCGACAGCCGCCATCCGGACTTTCTTCGTGGATTCGCATACCAGGGAGGGGGGTCGAGGAGCGACTGGAGCAGGGGCGCGTCGATGCAGGGACTCGGGGCCGACTTCAAGCGAGGTCTGACCGAATTGGGGCCGTGGCGGATGGAGCTGTATGGATTCGGCGAGTGTCTGCCGGTTGAATCCAATCGGGTCGAACTCGACCCGGAGGTCGTCGACGCGTGGGGTGTTCCGGCGCTGAACATCACGTGCCGGTGGGGCGAGAATGAACGGGCCATGTTCGATGACATGGCAGACAGTGCAGCCGAGATGCTGGAGGCGGCCGGCGTTCGCAACGTGGAGGTGTTCCACGAGGACAACCCGCCTGGCAAGACGATTCACGAAATGGGCACGGCCCGGATGGGGCGTGATCCGAAGACGTCCGTCCTCAACGCGCACAATCAGGCGCACGACGTGCGCAATCTGTTCGTGGTCGACGGCTCGTGCATGGTCTCCTCGGCCAACCAGAACCCATCGCTCACGTATATGGCTCTGACGGCGCGCGCCTGTGCCTATGCGGTGGACGCCCTGAACCGACGGGAGCTTTGACGGAGGCCGTGGCGCCATGATCACCAGACGTGAGCTGTTCGGACTCCGGGCGTATCAGGATGGAGGCGTCTCCGGACCCCGCGTCGAGTGGCGCCTGGCCTCCAGCTTTCCACCGAGTGCCGACCTGTTGCACGGTGCGGCGCTGCGGATTGGTCGGCGGGTGTCCGAAATGACGGGCGGGGCTTTCACGATCCGGAGCTACGCGGCCGGTGAACTGGTCCCACCGCTGCAGGTCATGGACGCGGTCATGCAGGGCACGGTTCAGGCCGGCCTGTCCCCGGGCTATTTCTATATCGGCAAGCACCCCGCGCTGGCGTTCGACACCGGGGTGCCCTTCGGGCTGACCACGCGCCAACAGCTGTCCTGGCTGTGGCACGGGGGTGGACTCGACCTTCTGAACGACGTCTGGGGTCAGTTCGGACTGCGGTGCCTGACCGCGATTGCATCACCGGGTCAGATGGGAGGCTGGTTCCGGGAGCCGATCGAGAGCCTGCGTGACCTGGCCGGTCTTCGTTTCCGGATCCCCGGCATCGGGGGTGAGATCATGACTCGCCTCGGCGTCACCGTTCAGGTACTGTCGGGCTCGGAGATCTATCCGGCACTCGAGCGGGGTGCGATCGACGCGACCGAGTGGGTCGGTCCGTATGATGACGAGAAGCTCGGTCTCCATCAGATCGCGAAACATTACTACTACCCCGGATGGTGGGAGCCGGGTGTGACCATGGGGCTCCTGGTCAGTATCGAGGCCTTCGAGGAGCTTCCGGAGTCATACCAGCGTATCCTCGAAACCGCCTGTGCGGAGACTGCCATCGATCGGCTCGCCGAGTACGACGTCGAGGAGCCGCGATCGCTCGCACGTCTCACGGGCGAGCACGGCGTCGTACTACGCCGATATCCGGACGATGTGCTGGATGCAGGCTGGGTCGAGTCGAACGCCTACCTCGAAGAGCAGGCGGCGGCGGATCCGGACTTCGCTCGCGTCCACGCGTCGTGGCATGCTTTTCGCCAATTGGCCTTTCCGTATGCCGGGGGCAACGAACTCTCCTACCGTCGAAACGCGTTCCCGAGAGTGGGCTGATTCATCGATCTCTCCTGCGAACACGGGCGACACGACTTCGGTATCTTCTCGATGCGTTCGATCGCTCCCGTCTCCGAGTAGCGCTTATCCACGGCTTCGTTCTGTCCGGTCCCGCGACCCGATTGTCACGCCAGAGCCTCGATGTCGTGACCGACCGTGTGCGTCGACTGGCCCTGATCTGCATGACATTCGGCTCGTGCTGGTTCATGGGCGCGCCTGCCGGTGCGCAGCAGGACACCGTGCGCGTCATGCCTCCCAATCGAGTCTGCGAGGCCGGGGTCATCACGGGGATCGACGTCGTCCGCGGTTCGGTCTTCGACCCGGATTCGACCGACATCAGCGCATTGGCGTGGACGTACCGCCTCATGAACGTCGTCCACATCCGGACTCAGGAATCCTTCATCCGGCGTGAGATCCTGCTCCAGGAGGGCGACTGTTACGACGAATTCCTGGCCACCGAGTCCGAGCGGCTGCTCGAGTCGTACAGCTTTCTGACCAACGCCCGGGTGACGGGGCAGGCTGACGGCAGCGGTGGGCGCCGCGTCACGGTGAGTACCCAGGATGAGTGGTCGACTCAGGTGGACGTCGGGGT
>CALHIO010000072.1 GCA_938030915.1 uncultured Gemmatimonadota bacterium | reverse complement strand
TGCCCGGACGCCGGTGAAGGCTTCCGACTCAGACTCCACTCCGTTCGAGGATGAGGATATACCCGTAGCGGAGGACGCCTCGGACGACGACTCGCACGGGGAGGCGGCCGTCGACGTTGAGGTCGAATCCGACGAGGCGACGCACGACGACTCGGTCGGAGATGCTGAAGACGATGCGGAGGACGATTCGGACAACGGGTCCGACCAGACGTCCAGGAAGAAGTCGAGGAAGAAGTCGAAGAAGTGATACGACCGAGCACGAGGGGGAGAGCCGTCGCATGACGGCCCTCCCCCTCGTGAGCGCCCAGCCCCACCACGGTGGCTGACCGGCGCCGCGTTCCAGCTGTCGGCTAGAAGATCGGCCCGCGCAGGTAGGTGTCGGATCGCGCCCACGCCTCGCGGAACTCGGCGTGAACCCCGTCCGCCTCCGCATCCTTGCCCTGAGCTCTGAGCGCCTGCTCGAGCCCGAAGAGTGACCAACCGTTGTGGGGGTGTTTGACGAGCTCGTGCCGGAACGCCTCTTCCGCCTCGGCATACCGACCCGCCTCGTTCAAGGCGTCGCCCAGCCACGTGTAGATGGAGAAGGGGAGGGGCTCGGGCTCGTCGTACCGGAGCCCGTCTTCGACCTCGCCGCCGGCGCGCAGGACGTCGATCGCCTGATCGAGCTCTCCATTCGCCCGAAGGATCTCCCCCTCGAGAATCGCGCTCACGACGCCGAGCAGCTGGGTCGCGGTGTGTCCGCGGAAGTTGTCGTCGGGGTCGTCCTCGATCGCCGTCTGAACGAGATGCAGGTACCAGCGGGCTGTCCCCTCGTCACCCAGGCGCAGGTGAGCGTACCCTTTTCCGAAGTCGTACAGCCCCCGGAAGACCGTTCCCTCTGGCGCTTCACGCAACTCGATGATGTCATCGAAGCGACCGAAGCGGACCATGGTCAGCGCCTCGTAGAAGGTCGCCCCGTCCATGAGGTCGGCGTAATCCCGACCGGCCTGAATGGCGACGGCTCCCTGCCCATCGTTCGACGCGGCGAAGAGCAGCATGTGCAGGTTGTGCGAAGGGTAGATCGCAAATCCGTCCCCGTGCGCCGCCTTCAGGTCGGAATGCCATGCGTCCGTATTCGCCCGAACGGCATCACCCCAGCGACCGATCCGGTTGTACGTGTGAGACGGCATGTGCTGAATGTGGCTGGCACCCGGGATGGACTGACCGAGGTAGTCCGCACACCCCTCGGCCAGACCGGGCTCCTGCGTCGGCTCGGTCGCGTGGATGTAGAGATGGCACGTCCCGGGATGTGTGATGTCCTGCTCCAGCACGAACTCGAGCACCCGATGGATCTCCTGAACCTCCGGGTTGTTGATGTCCCAGAGCCCCCGGCGCGGCTGCAGCAGCATGAGCGACTCGCCGGCCAGAAACCCGATGTCGAGATCGCCCGGGTGCTCCTCGAACAGCTCGTTGATCGTTTCGGCCCACGTTTCATCCAGCGAGCGCCGCCTGTCGGGGTCGTGCTCCGCCTCGTAGCGCACGGTCATCGCTTTGATCATGGCCCGTTCCACGTCGGATGCGTGGTCCTCCGAGAGCTCGAGGGCTTTCTGGATCGCGGCGTGCGCGCGCGGTGCGTCCGGTGCCGTCATGGGCCCGTTCAGGTACGGCCCCCAGGCCCACGCCTCACCGAAGTAGCACATGGCACAGTCGGGATCGAGCTTCCATGCCTCGCGAAACGACCGGGCAGCGAGATTCGGATCAAAGGCGTACATGAGCTGGATGCCCTGATCGAAGTAGAGCTGTGCTTCGCCCGACGAGGTGGTGACCGCGCGGTGGAAGGGCCCGAGGCCACGACCATCGTGATGAAGCGGCATCGGGTCCTCGAAGTCGGGGGGGAACTGGACGTCCTGAGCCGACAACGGGGTGGCGAGGGCGAGGGCGAAGATCGACGTGACAACCAGTCGACGCATGTGCAGTGACTCCGGCACGGTGAACAGGGACAAGAAGCAAATGTGTTTCCGGGGTGCCCCGACGTCTACTCGTGCCTTGAGACGGCTGAACAATCCGCCCTCTGGCCGCGGGCGCCGACGCGCCGCAGGTTGAGTCCGCTGCTCGAACCCGGACCGAGGAGACCGACTCGATGCCCCGCGACGAACGTCCACGACTCTCGCGACGCGCCTGGATCACGACGACCTCCGGCGTGATCGCCGCAGGCCTCGTCAAGACGCAGTCCGACGCGATCAAGCTGGTCGCGCAGGAGGCCCCCTCGGACCCGACCAAGGTCCCGGGCCGCCTCGTGTCGGAGTTGGGTACCCGCGCCCCGGCCGAGCAGCCGAAAAGGCTCGTCCGGGCTCAGGCTCTGTCTTCCTCCTCCCGCACCCCTCTCGCCGATCTGATGGGTACGATCACGCCGGCGGATCTGCACTTCGAGCGGCACCACGCGGGGATCCCGGACATCCAGTTCGAGGATCATGAGCTCCTGATCCACGGCATGGTCGAGCGGCCCATGGTCTTCCGCATGCCCGACCTCATGCGGTACCCGCAGGTGTCGCGGATCCGATTTCTCGAATGTTCGGGGAACGGTGGTGGGGTCTACAACCGGGAGCGGATGCCGACGGAGGTCACGGTTCAGGCCCTGGATGGGCTGCTGAGCACGAGCGAGTGGACGGGGGTCGCGGTATCGACTCTCCTGCGTGAAGTCGGTGTGCGTCCGGGGGCGAGCTGGATCCTGGCCGAGGGCGGAGATTCGGCGGTGATGTCCCGGAGCGTCCCGCTCGACAAGGTCATGGAGGACTCGATCCTCGCCTATGGGCAGAACGGTGAGCGGATCCGCCCCGAGCAGGGTTATCCCTTGCGGCTGTTCAACCCGGGGTACGAGGGCAACACGTCCGTCAAATGGCTCCGCCGGATCGAGGTGACCGATCAGCCGACGCATACTCGAGATGAGACTTCGAAATACACCGATCCTCTCGGCGACGGAACGGTGCGTCAGTTCAGCCTCGTGATGGACGCCAAATCGGTCATCACCTTCCCATCGTACCCGTACGTGCTTCCCGACCCCGGCTGGTGGGAAATCCGTGGGCTCGCATGGTCGGGCCGTGGCCGGATTACGCGGGTGGAGGTCAGCACGGATGGCGGTCGCAGCTGGGTCGATGCGGCACTTCAGGGACCCATCCTGGACAAGTCGACCGTGCGCTTCCGTCATCTCTTCGACTGGAACGGGCGGGACACGGTCATCCTCAGCCGGGCGACCGACGAGACCGGGTATGTACAGCCCACGGTCGAGCAGCTCTGGGAGGCCCGAGGTACACGGACGTCGTATCACCAGAACCATCAACGGGCGTGGAGGATCGCCCGCACCGGCGAAGTCACATTCGGTCTGGGAGAGCTGGTATGAGGGCGCTAGCAGCCGGACTTTGCGCGACGATCGCCCTCCTCGGGGCATGTACCGAGGGGGACCGCACGGCGGCTGGGGCTGCCGCGGCACCGGGTGAGGTCGCGATGGCCGGAACACCCGAGGGGATTCCCTCTCACGCTCCGGCCCGCTTCGGTTTCGGAAGCGAAGCCTCGGATGCGCGCGTCGCGATGTGGGACATCGACGTACGCCCGGACGGGGAGGGCCTCCCCGCAGGGAGCGGGTCCGTCGCACAGGGGCGGGACGTCTACAACGTCCACTGCGTCGCGTGCCATGGACCGACCGGGACCGAGGGCCCGAACGATCGCCTGGTGGACAGCGAGCAATGGGACGACGTCCCGGGCACCCGCACGGTCGGCAATTACTGGCCGTACGCCACGACGCTTTACGACTACATCCGCAAGGCGATGCCGCAACTGACGCCGGGCATCCTGTCTCATGACCAGGTCTACGCGGTGATTGCGTATATCCTGTGGATGAACGAGATCGTACCCGAAGACGCCGTGATGGACGCCGAGACGTTGCCGGCGGTCGTCATGCCGGCCCGGGACAAGTTCGTTGTGGACGATCGGGTGGGAGGCGCCGGAATCGTGCGCTGACCCGGGGCGCCGGAGTCAGCCGCGAGGCTGCACGTAGCGATCGAGGTCCTCGGCCATCTGGGTCGCCATGTAGTTCAGCAGCACGGCGGTCGCCGGCCCCTGATTCACATTCCCGACCATGATCGAGTACTCGGGCTGATTTCCGTCGACTCCGCCGATGGCCGTCAGCATCACGGGGTCACCTGCCCGAAGGCGGACCACGTGCCTCGCTGCCAGGGGAATGGCTGCCTCGAGTGGCGCTCCCGAGCCCGCGGGTCCTGTCCAGAGAATGTCCGGGGTGTCGATGTCGCCGAAATGGATGCCGTAACGCGTCTCCGTGCCCAGGGGCTCCGGTAGCGCGGCTCGCACACCCAGAGCCGGAGTGACCGCGAGTGCCGGATGATCGACGCGCACGCCCAGCGAATCGTTGACCGCGTCATAGCCCGCGAGTTCCTCCGCTGACGTGTCGTCCCGGTCCCGGAAGAGAGGAGAAAAGGAGAGGGACACCGCGACGTTACCGATGCGGGCGTACCCGACCGTGCGTCCACCTCCGAGCTGACCATCCGCCGTCGGCTGCAGCGGGGCGGGCACGGTCCAGGGTCTGTCCTCCTGGATCTCCCACACGGACTCTCCGGCATCGACGAAGCGAAAGCCGGTCGACTCCCCCGCCGGGAGCGCGGCCTGATCGCAGATCGGCCCCGAGGCGTCGGCGCACGCCTCCTGAACCGCACCCCGCACGAAGATCGCCCCGTCGCACGGTCCGGCTGCCTGAATCAGTGCCGTATTCGCATTCAGAGCGCTGTCCGCCTGCGCCTGAACCGACAGAAGCGCATCCGTGACGACGGTCTTGATCGTCTCACGGCCGGCCTGGCGTTCCGTGAGAAGCCCGGCGTCTTCGGTCGTGACATACCGCTGCGCGAGCGCCGCGTCCGTCGTGAACCAGTCTCTGACCATGACCTCGGTCGGCTCTGCCTCCTCGAAGGGCGTCACGGCACTCGGGTCCTCGAGAGCCACGGCTTCCGCGATCTGACGAAGGCGTGCCCCCCGAAGGACGAGGGGCTCGAGTACGCCGTCGAGGACGGCGATCCGGGCGAGCGTGCCCACGCAGGTACGCGAGCGCTGAAGCTCGACTTCCGCCAGGCGACTCGGCACGGCTCCGACCTGAGCGGCCAGAGCGGCGGGGATCACTGATATGAAGGCGGCGAGCACGGCGGTGCGCACGGGGGTGTCTCCGATGGGGTGTCTAGCCTGAACGTCGCGCACAGCCTGCGGTCGTGCGCGTCTGTCTTACCAGTCGCGCGAGCCGGGGTTTCCCCCGACCCGGGAAGAATCAGTCGAACGGGCCAGCCGCAAGACGTCGCCCCTGCATCGGGAGAAGAACGCTCAGTCACTGATCAACGGATTCAGTCCGCGGTCGCGCAGGAGTTGATTGAACGCCGCCAGATCGCGTTCGAGAAGTGCACTGAGGTCTTCTCGGGCGCTCATCAGGATGTCGCGGAGCAGGATATGTACCTCCCCGTGCTGATCCGTAGGCCGGAAGTCGGCACTCGATACGCCGTTGGCCAGGTGCCGCAGCTTGCCCACGACCTTGGCTGGATAGCGGACGCCATCCTGTCCGGTACCGGTCGTGCGAAGCTGAATCAATTCCTCTTCGATCGCGATCAGGTTCGCGTCGAGCGAGTTCGCTCCGTCGATCAGATCGTCGGCGCCACCCTGGCTCTGAAGCACCTCGACCAGGTCATGGAGCTGACGACGAACCCATTCGATCCGGTTGATCGCGTCCGCTGCGGCGTCGTAGTCGTTCCGGATCTCGGCGAGGAGGGCAAGCTGAGCCTCGATGTCATCGGCCGAACCCTCGGACGCAGGATCCTTGAGCACCGTCAGTTCGGAGCGGTGTTCTTCCCCGCCGACGAGGAGCGTCACGCGGTACGT
>CALHIO010000071.1 GCA_938030915.1 uncultured Gemmatimonadota bacterium | reverse complement strand
CGCCGCGAGCCTCAGGCGGAATCGGTCGCGACGGCCTCCATGAGGGTGAGAGGCTCGCCCTCGCTGCGCGCGATGACCGCGGAGCAGGTGATGTCACCGGTCACGTTCACCGATGTGCGAATCATGTCGAGGATCCGGTCGACGCCCAGGATCAGTGCGATTCCCGCCTGCACGTGCTCACCCATGCCGACCGAGTTCAGCACGATGATCAGTGTGATGATTCCGGCCGACGGCACCCCGGCTGCCCCGACCGACGCGAGCGTGGCGGTCAGCACGATGACGAGCTGATCGGCCAACGCGAGATCGACGCCGTAGATCTGCGCGATGAACATGACCGCGACCGCCTGGTAGAGCGCCGTCCCGTCCATATTGATCGTGGCGCCCAGCGGCAGTACGAAGGATGCAACCTCGTTCGACACGCCGACTTTGTCCTCGGCCGTCTCGATCGTCAGGGGCAGCGTTGCATTCGACGATGAGGTCGAGAAGGCGAGCAGTGGGGCGGCGGCGATACGCGGATAGAACTTCGCCGGGTTCAATCCGGCCAGGAACCGGATGATCAGCCCGTACGTGCCGAACGCGTGAATCATCAGCCCCGCCACGACCACCAGCGTGTACGCAAGCAGGCTCTGCAGCAGATCGAATCCGAAGTTGGCGACGACCGACCCGATCAGGACGAAGACGGCGTATGGAGCGAGCTCCATGATCCAGTTGATGAGGACCATGGAGGCGTCGTTGATCCCATGGAAGAACGTCAGCACGCTGTCTCTTCGCTGGGGCGTGACGACTGTAAGTGCCGCGCCGAAGCAGATCGTGAAGAAGATCAGGGGCAGAAGGTCCATGTTCGCGGCCGCCTGAACCGGGTTGCGCGGGATGACCCGCAGCAGGGTCTCCTTCCAGCTCGGGGCGTTTTCCGCGATGTCCATCCGGGATGCAGCGTCACCACCGTACCGCTCGGTCAGCTCGATCCGCGTCTCCTCGGTGACCCCTGCACCCGGGGCGAGCACGTTCGCCAAGCCGAGCCCGATGGTGACGGCGACGGCGGTGGTGAGCATGTAGTACGCCAGCGTCTTACCACCGATGCGGCCCAGCTTCGTCAGGTCCCCGAGGGAGGCGGTCCCGACCAGCAGGCTCGCCACGACGAGCGGGATGACGATCATCGTGATCAGGTTGATGAACGCCGTTCCGAGGATCTCGATCTCACTGAAGATGTTCTGGAGTATCGTGATTTCGCCGAGGTTCGCGACGGCGCCGACGACCGCGCCCGCGATGAGCCCGATCAGGATCTTCGTGTACAGCTGCATGCGTGTCCTCTCGTTCGTGTCCTGCTGGATCGGTGCCGATTCTAGAAGGTCAACGTGCCGGGCGCACCTCGGCCCGTTCGATCACCCCGCCCTCGTTCACCTGGTCGACGACGTCGAGTCCCTCGATGACCGTCCCTACGATGGTGTACTGATGATCGAGCCGAGGATTGTCGAGCAGGTTCACGAAGATCTGCCCGTCCCCCGTGTCGTGACCGCGCGTCGATATGCCGACAGTTCCACGCCAGTGGTGCATCCCGACCTCGTCACGGCTGAAGGGACCGTCGCCGTAGTACTCGTTCGCGTTCGGGCTTCCCCCCTGGATCACGAAGTTCGGGGACCAGCGGTGAAACGTGAGCCCGTCGAAGTAGCCGTCCCGTGCCTGGCGAAAGAAGCGCCACGTATTGGTCGTGGATGCATATGGATGCAGCTCGATGTGGATCTCTCCGAGGCCCCGCATGTGCAACACGACGACGCTGGCAGCCATCTCCCGTAGATCCTCGGAGGAGGGCAGGGGCAGTCGTTCGCGAGGCACCGGCGTGGGGAAGTACGGACGCCCGTTCCACGACTGCAGTACACCCGCGGCATCGTCTGCCACGAGTGGATCGTAGTCCGACAGGTAGGGGATCACTCGTTCCGAGAGTGACTCGTTCCCGGCCTCGACCAGACGCTCGAGCAGGGCCCGGCGGGCATCACGGAACGTCTCTCGCCGACCCTCGGACATCCGATCGAGTGCGTCGACGAGGGCTGTGCCGGCTTCGGGTGAATCCGTTCCGGCCAGCGCGGCAGCCGCCGTCATGACCAGCTGGGGGTCGTCGCTCTCGAGTTGCCCGATCGCGGCCCCGTCCGCGCCTCGACCGTCCAGTCGTGCGAGTCCTCGCAGCGCTTCAGTACGGACGTTCGGTACCGGATCCTGAAGAAGGGTGCTCAACGTGCGTCGGTCGCCGATGATGCCGGCTGCACGCGCCGCGTAGGCGCGCACAAACGGGTTCGCATGTCCTGCGTGTCCCGGCAGAAGGTCGGCGGCGCGGGAGGGGTCGATGGCTGCCAGTGCTGCGAGTGCGTGCGCAGCCGGTTGCCAGTGGACGGGATCGATCTGATCCGGAGAGGCCGCCGCTGCCACGGCGGCGCGCTGCTCTGCGAGGTCAGGACATGGCTGGGCCATGGCATCGAGGGCGATGACGCGCAGTGCGGCAGGCACGACCACGCCGGCAGGTGGGACCCGGACTCCATCCATCAGATACCGGCACGTCCCCGCCGTCCGGGGCTGATTCAGCATGAAGCGGAGGCCCTCGATCTGCGCCTGTAGGCTCCGGCTGAACATGATCATCCGAAGCCCCTCCATGTACCACTGCGGATCGAGGGAGCGGATCCCTCGAGCGCCGGCGGCCTTCACGACGTAGCCCTCGTCTTGCAGAGCGATTCGAAGCTGCTCGCGATCCAGGAGGCCTGCACTGGCGAGCAGGTCGACGGCGACTGCCCGCACGCGATGCTGGTGCTCCCGGGTTCGGGTCCCGTCTTCGTACCTGCGAAGCTGGTCGAGACGTCGCGCGACCGGTCCGGGGACGATCGCCGCTCCCGTGGATCGCGACAGTGCATCGAGCCCGAGTGCGACGCCTTCCATGACCTCTCCAGGGGCGTCCTCGCCGTGAGCGTAGCTCATCTCGATCAGAGCCTTAGCGGCCCGCTCGGCTTCGGGGGCTTCGAGGCGGAGGCGGCCGAGTGAGGCAGCCAGGACCCCTCGGGTCTCGGCATCATGCTCCACCGCCACACGATTGAGCAGAGGGTCCAGTGCCGCGTGTCCATCGGTCCCGAAATACGCCTGCGCGAGAGCATTCGCCGCTTCGCTGCGAACCTCGGGCGCCGGGTCTGCGAGAGCTCTCTCGATTTCGCCGGCAAGCTCCGGATTCTCCAGACGGCCGAGGGCACGAATTGCGGCGACACGGAGGAATCGGTTATCGGACGCGGAGTGGGTGATAAGAAGGCGAAGGGCCGGGCCCGAGGATGGTCGGGCATCTTCGGCCGCCACGATGTCGAGGTACGCGTCCTGCACCCGAGACGTGCGATCGGCATCCGCAGGTGCACAGGAAGCCGCTGCGATTGCGATCAGAGCGGCCAGCGTCGGGTGTCCAGGCAGTCGATTGTTCATGCGGAAAGAGTAGGCGGGGCTTCGTCTATGTGGTACCGGCTTCGTCATTCTAATCCGGCGGCGTGTCGTGTCCGAAGGCCGACGTATCGGCCGGCTCACCGAGAAGATCACCGTTCGCCCGCCTCACGGCGTGGAGACGTTCCCGTCAGGTCGCGACGGAGCCTGTTCGAGCACCTCTGTCACCCAGCGGTCTGCGGGGCCGACGAGACGGTCGTGCAGGTCCCTGAAGACGGTGGTCGCAGGATCCCCGGCCCAGGGCTCGGGCAGGAGAGCCCGAGGCAGAAATGGATCCTCGAGCGGAAAACGGCGGAACTCGTGGATCAGTTCGAAGCGCAGCACGAAGGCCCGTGCGTCCATCTTCTCGGCCGACACAGCATCCGGCTGCAACGCTTCACCCAAGAGGGCCGTCCAGCGCGTCGTGAACTCATGGTAGCGCTGGTTGAGCGCGTTCAGGTCCCAGCATCGCTCGACGAGTTCCTGATCCGTCAGGGCGCTGGCCGGCCTCGCCCGGAAGCAGAGGAGGTGGCTCTCGAGCCCCATACGCTCGGAGAGCTCTCGTACGTCGGTCTCGACGTCCCGGGGTGAAATCCAGAGCCCGTTCCCGATCGAGCCGAATCCGAGCCAGGCGAGCCGATCGCGCAGGCGGTCCCGCACGCTGCGCGCCTTCTGGGGGATCGAATACGCGAGCAGAAACCACTGCCCGTCCCAGTCCCGATCCCACGAGGGGTGGTAGATCCGCGCCTGCCCCTCTTCGAGCAGGACACGCCCCCGGTTGGTGAGCGCGTAGAAGGATCTCCGGCCGCTTCGCTCGGATGAGAGCCAGCCCTTTTTCGCCATCCGCGAGAGAACGGTCCGGACGCCACCTTCCGAGAGGCCGAACGGTTCGAGCAGCGCGATGAGGCTTCCGACCCACACCGAGTCGGAGCGCTCGAGCAGGTACTCGCCGAAGAGCGTGAATACGAGGTCCTGAGGTCGCTGCCCACTCACCGGGTTCAGTTGCCCTTGCGCGCTCGTTCGGGTCCGAAACGGGCTGCGATCCAATCCGACACCGTGGAAAGAGCCTTCTCGTTGAAGGTCTCCTCGATGGACTGGTATTCCGACGGCGAACCTGTGTCGGCTTCCTGAAAGAGGTGATTGAGCCCCG
>CALHIO010000070.1 GCA_938030915.1 uncultured Gemmatimonadota bacterium | reverse complement strand
CGGTGCCTTCGAACACCTCGTCATCCCATTCAAGGCGCACCGAGACCCGTCCCGACCCGTCCGGCATGGTCACATGTTCCAGGTCGTCGAACCTTAGGCGAGATCGAACCGCTGAGGCTGTCTTCATTCCCTGATTGGTTGGGCCTGGGGGGAGCGGGTCGCTCAACGTGCGGTGGGTCAACGTGATACGGCAAGTGTTGCAACCAGTTTCGGCGGCTGCGCCAAGTGTTTACGCGGGTTTTTCCGTCGCCGGAGGGCGACGCGGGCGGCGACGTTCGTCCGCTTTACGCCTCGAGGAGTGCCGCGGGCACGTCGTCGATGGTGTCCACATCGGTCCGTGGCTCCAGAATCGACACGCTCAGTCCGGCGGCTTCTGTGCGCTGCAGCGTGAGTTCCAGGACTCGAGGGGTACTCCATGGGATCGCCTCGAAGAGTTCCGGCCGTACTCGGCTCATCCCGATCAGGTAGTACCCGCCGTCCGGCGCCGGCCCGATCACGACGTCGTGCGTCTCGAGAGCCTCGAACCCCTGCCGAAGTACGGACTCCTCGAGTTCCAGCACATCTGCTCCGACGATGCACACCGCGTCCGCACCGCGAAGTTCATCGTCGATCGCCGTCCGCATGCGCTTCCCCAGATCGCCCGAGGCCTGTCCCTGATAAAGCACATCCGGACCGAGCCACGTCGTCACGGCATCGATCGAGTCTGCGTCCGGTGGATCCACGTGGACCGTCGTCACCCACGGGCCGGGTCGGAGCGCCTCGACCGTTCGGTGACCGAGTTCCCGGTAGATTTCCGTGGCGCGTGTCGGGCCCAGGTCGGCGGCGAGCCGTGTCTTCACCCGACCCGGGACGGGTGCTTTTGCGAAGATGATCACAGTCTGACGCCGGGTGGCATCAGTCGGTCGAGTCGGGCGTTCTGGGGGGTAACGAGAGGCGAGCGCGACCGGGTCCGCGCCGAGCCGGAAGGCCACGATGAGCAGGATGTTCCTTATCCACGCACGTACGGGACCTTCTCGTCGGTACCTCCGACCACTGGTGATCACGGTCCCACCCAGCACTATGCGTCTCCCGCGTCGTGAGAGTCGGTCTACGACGCCGACGTCCTCCATGATCGGCCAGTCCGGGAAGCCCCCGATCTGGTCATACAGGGCCCGGGAGACGACCAGGCCCTGATCACCGTAGGGCATGTCGAAGAGCCGCTCCCGGGCGCGCTGACCGAATTCGATCAGTCGATATCCCAGTCCGTGGCGGTCGAAGCGGAGACGGAAGTGAGCGAAGTCGTCGGGCTCGGCGCTCCTCAGGAATCGATCGAGTGCACCTGCCGCCCCATCCCCAAGCCGGGTATCCGCGTGAAGAAAGGCGAGCCACGCCCCCGGGGCTACAGCGGCCCCGGCTCGAAGCTGGGCACCTCGACCCGGTGGCCCGGACACCACCGTTGCGCCACCCGCTCGGGCGATATCGCGGGTCCCGTCGGATGACCCTCCGTCACTGACGATGATCCGGTCAACGGACGAGAGGGTTTCGAGGTCGTCAAGAAGGCCGGGAAGCGTCGACGCCTCGTTCAGCGTCGGTATGACGACCGAGAGCGTTCCGGGTTCCGTCACGACCCTGGATCGTTCAGCGTCCAGTCGTACTCGAAGAACTCGATCCGAGTGTCATGCGTCGAGATCACCTCGGCGTCCGCGGCGTCGAGGTACGGGGCGAAGAAGGTGCGCAGGCCCTCGATGCCTCCAAAGTCCTCCTTGAACCAGTCCAGGACCTTGTTCATCCGAACGACGCCGGGTTCGACGGAAAAGTGCTCGGGGGTCGAGACGAGCTTCGAGACGGCCCGTTCGAGCTGCGCCTCCAGCGTGGCGGCCTCGTAGGCGTCTGGCCACAGAACCGGGCAGCTTCGGGCCGCGCAATTGACCGCGAAATGGATGCGGGGCTCGCCCATCGGGCGGATGATCGAGTGCTCGATGTCGTCCTGGGAGCGCAAAGCACCGGCGATCCGGCAGTGTGCGACGGTAAACACGTCCTCGATCTGCCAGACGGAATTCGCGGGACGACCCGCGATCGCATTCCGGAGGCCGGTGAAGATCCCGCCAGCCTTCTGGATCGGATAGTGCTCGGCGACCAGGCGAAGCATGCACGCGTTGTACGCGTTGATCCAGAAGGCGAGCTGTTCCTCCCGCGTGGCCCCCTCGATCGCGGCCAGGGAGACCCGCTCGAGGGTGCCGATGTAGGCATCCAGCGCCTCTCGGCGGCCGACCAGCGCCGCGTAATCGACGGAAGGCGGATCGACTACTTCGGCCAGCACGGCTGAGAACGCCTCATGCGTGGGTAGTGGCTGCGCATCAACGACCGAAGGTGCCGAGACGCACAGCGCGCATGTCATCATGGCCCCGGGGACCCGGATGCCGATCCGGCGGGCCACGGCCGGCAGGAAGCTGAGCAGGATCAGAAGACCTCCGGAGAGCAGCACCCGAAGCAGGGCCTCGCGTGACGCCTCCTGAGAACCAGCGAGGAGTGCATCGGCGAACATCGTGTAGACGACGGTGCCCGGAAAGATCCCGATCGCTGTCGCGGCTGCATACGTCGACCACCCGATCGACGTCAGACCGGAGCCGAAATTCAGCGCGTTGAACGGAACCGCAGGGATGAGCCGGAGCGTCAGAAGTCCTCTAAATCCGTGGTGCTCCGTCGCTCGATCGAGTGCGTCGAGCCGATCCCCCGCGAGTCGGCGCACCCCGTCACGACCGAGGAAACGACCCACTCCAAAGGCGAGGCTCGCGCCGATGTTCGCCCCGATCGTCGTGTACAGGGTGCCCCCCACGAGCCCGAACATGGCACCACCCGCGAGGGTCAGAATCGAACCCGGGATCGCGAGCGCGGTCGCCGACGCGTAGATCGCGATGTACAGGAGGGGTGCGGCCCGTGAGCCCCTCAGCCAGTCGATCGCCTGCCCGATACCGTCACGACCCAGATAGTCACCGAGCGGTGTGACGGCCGCGGCCACAGCACCTGCTCCGACGAGCACGACCAGGGCCACCAGCTTCAGGAGCGGACCGCGCGAACGAATCACGTCAGCCACGAGATCACCTTCTTGAGTACCTCGCCTCCCGCGCCGTCCAGGCGGCGACGCTGGTACTCGTTGGCCGCGCGCTTCACGCCCTCGACCAGCGTGGGATAGGGAAAGATCGTGTTGGCCACATGGGAGAGCTTCAGGCCATTCGTCTTTGCCAGAACGATCGGCATGATCAGCTCACCGGCGTGCGCTCCCAGAATGGTCGCCCCGAGAATCCGACCCCTCGCGTCCGCCGAGATCTTCACCACTCCTCGTCCGACGCCATCGACGATGGCGCGATCGAGGTCATCGAGTTCGTACGTGAACGTCGTACCTCCACGGGCCTCGGCGTCCCTCTGAGAGAGTCCGACGTGAGCGATCTCCGGGTCGGTGTAGGTCACCCATGGGACGTTGTCGTATCTCACCTTCGTCGAACCTGGCAGAAGTGCGTTGCGCAGTACGGCCTTCGCCTGCTGATCGGCCACGTGTGTGAACTGGAGGCCCCCGGTCACATCGCCCGCCGCCCAGATATTGCGTGCACTCGTTCTCATCCCAGCATCGACTGACACCGAGCCGCCCGCGACCCGGACGCCGGCGCGGTCGAGGTCGAGTCCCTCCAGGAAGGGTCGTCGCCCGGTGGCCACGAAAAGTTCGTCGGTCACGAGCCGATTCCCCGACGTGGTGGTCAGGACCTTGCCTTCGTGTGTGATCTCGACCGTCTCGACGCGCTCACCCAGCCGGATCGTGAGGCCCTCCTCCTCGAGCATGGCTCGAAGACGGTCGGCGACATCGGGGTCTTCCTTCGGCAGAACCCGGTCGGCCATCTCGAGAACCGTGACGCTGGCACCGAGTCGGGACATGACCTGTGCCATCTCGAGGCCGATCGGTCCGGCGCCAAGCACGGTGACCCGGTCGGGAAGGTGATCGGTCTCGAAGAGGGAGTGGTGGTCGAGGTACCCGGCCTCCTCGAGCCCCGGGATCGGGGGCGCGACGGGAATCGCCCCGGTGGCGATCACGAAGCGCTTCGCACGCAGGCGGCCGACACCCTCGACCTCGATCTCCCGGTTCGAGAGGAAGCGGGCAGCGCCGAAGTGCACGTCCACACCCATGTCACGAAAGCGCTGCGGGTCGTCGTGATGCGCGACGATCCCGCGGGCAGAGCGCATCCGAGCCATCACGTCGGCGAAGGCGTGCTTGGGTGCGGCCGAGGTCAGGCCGTACCGTTCGGCATCGCGCATGGCGTGGGCGACCCGCGCGGATGCGATGACGGCCTTGGATGGCACACAACCGGTCCACAGGCAGTCGCCGCCGAGCGCGGCCTTCTCCGCGATCGCGCTCCGCACACCGAGGTAGGCGCCCCCCGCGGCGGAGACGAGACCCGCGGTTCCCCCGCCTACGGCGAGCAGATCGTATTCGTCGTGATGCTTCATGCGTGATTCAACCAGGGATGATCCCGTTCGGGGACGCAACGCGTTGGCGATTCTGCCGGTTCCCGAAGCCTCGTGCCAGTCGTCGCCCATCCTCGCATGTCGTCGGCCGCCTGCGGCATTCCGGTCGGGCAGGACCCGCGATAGGTTGCTGCGTCCCGAATGGCGAAATGACACACTTTCGCTTTCTCTTCGGGTGCGGTACCTTGCGGCCCGATGCACGGATTGTGGGCGGCCACGG
>CALHIO010000069.1 GCA_938030915.1 uncultured Gemmatimonadota bacterium | reverse complement strand
TCATCCGCAGAAGCGGTTCTATACCGGTGGGGCGAACTCCGTACGCGGCTTTGCGCAGAGCCGACTCGGGCCGCGCGTGCTCCTCGCTGACCCGTTGACGCTGGTCTCCATGGGGGCGTGCGGCCCCGAAGACCTGACACCTGAGAATGCGATCTGTGACCTCCGTAACGTGTCGGGTGTCGAGTACGAGGCCCAACCCATTGGTGGTACGCGGGTTATGGAGGCCAATGCGGAGGTCAGGCTTGCGCTCGGATTGGTCGAGGCGGTGCTCTTCACCGACGTCGGCCAGGCGTGGGGGCCGAGGGAGCGTGTCCTGCTCGAGGACCTCGAATTCTCGCCAGGCATAGGCGTCCGCTTCGCCAGCCCGGTCGGACCGATTCGCCTCGATCTCGCGTATCGATTCCGGGGAGCAGAGGATCTGCCGGTGGTCACCGAGGCGATCTGCGACCTGAAGAAGGGAAACCATAGTTGTAAGACGGACGATCGGCTCTCCTCTGACGAAGACGATCCTTGGTACAATTGGGCTAGTACCGGCTCGTTCGTGCAGCTGCCTCAATCCGTACTTTTCGGAGAGAACGGCAGGGGCTTCCAGCTCCACATCTCGATCGGGCAGGCGTTCTGATGTCCGACGATCCTGGACGTCCGGATGAGGCCGAGGTGGTGAAGCGGCCTGACGTGGACTCGGAAGCCGAGCTCCCGCCGATCGCGCCCTTCGAGGAAGGTGACGCCCTGGCCGAGGTACGCCGGTCGTGGAAGGTGCGTCGCAGGCTTGTCGTGTTGCGCCGGAGAGTGCGTCAGAGCGTGGTCGCCGGCCTCGTTCTGCTTCTCCTCTCGATCGGCTTCATCGCGCAGACGGGTCAGGGCCAGGACCTTGCGCTGCGGACCGCGCTCAACCGGGTCCAGTCCAGCCTCTCGGGACAGCTTACGGTGGACGGAGTACGAAGCGGAACGCTTCTGGCGGGTGCGACGCTGACGGGGGTTCGGCTCGTAGCTGCGGATGGCCGCCCTTTCCTGTCCGCTGATTCCGTCGTGGTTCGATATTCGATTCCGGCGGCGATTTCGGGTGGGCGTCCGATCCGTTCGACGGTCTTCTGGGGGCTCGACCTCGAGATCTCCCGGTACACGAGCGACCAGGGGATGAACATCACTCGGCTTCTGGCCGAAGGAGGTGCCTCACCCGCGCCGGATACGTCTGGAACGAGCCAGCCCGTCTCACTCGGTCGCGTAGGTATCCGTGAAAGTCGCGTGAGAATTCTTGCCCCCACGGTGGACCGCGGGGCCCCTCGGATCGTCGAAGGGCCGGAAGGTGAGATCCTTCGCGAGCTGGCGTTCGAGGCACTCGACATCGATGTGGAAGATGCGGTCCTGTCACTCTCCGAGGAGACGCAGTTCACCGCGCGCCTGGCATCGTTCTCCTCGCGGATTGGCGTCCTCGAAGAGCCACTCGTCATCCATGAAGCGTTCGGTCTCCTCTCCTTCGGCGATCGGGGCATCATCATCGAGGGAGGGCAGTTCCGGCTTCCGGGCGGACTCATCGAGGGCGATCTGACGGTCGGTCCGGAGGCCGAGGGTGAGCCGTGGACAATGTCCGCGGACCTTCAGTCGAGCGGTTGGATGCAGTTGTCCGACATCGCGTGGACCGATCCACGTATTCCCGAGGGTCGTTTTCGGGGTGCGACCGACGTCGTGATCGACGAGGGGGTTCACCTCGTGCTCCGGGATGTCGAAGTCGAACTCGAGGCGAGCAGTCTCGTGTTCGACGGCGCCATCAGCTTCGCCGACGAGGTTTCGCTGACGGCAATGGACGTCACCGCGAACCCGATTCCTCTGGAACGACTCGAGCCGTGGATCGAGCAGGACATCCCGCTCGATGGATGGCTCAGCGGGGACATGCGCTTTGCCGGTACTCTGACCGATCTGACCACCTCGGGGCGCGTCACGCTTGTTCCGACCGGACTGGGCGGGACACTGACCACGGCCGAGTTCGAAGGTACGCTCCATCGGGGTGACAATCCCGGGGCGACGGACTTCGTCGCCTCACTGGGGCCGATGAACTACGACGTACTCTCCGCCCTATGGCCCGATCTGCCTTGGGCAGGTTCGGGGAGTAGTGAGGTCCGCCTGGACGGACGCGTGAACGAGGGCCTCTCCGTGATCGCGGACTTGGAGCACACATCAGCCACCGAACTCAGGACGGTCGCTCGGGTGGACGGAATGTTCTGGTGGAGTGCCGAGTTCGCTCGATGGACGACTGACACGGATGTCGAATTCAGACCGCTCTCCGTAGGGCTTCTCGACGGCGTTGCCCCCGAATTGCAGCTCTCGGGTGAAGCGTGGGGTTCCATCAGCGTGGACGGACCACTGGATGACGCGGCTGTCACGGCAGACCTGGCGGTGAGCGAGGGCCGCATCCAGGGCCGGGGGCGGATCGATCTCGGGGACCCGACCGCCGCCTACCGCATGGAGGTCGAAGCAGAGGAGTTTCCGCTGTTCGCGCTCAGTACTCTGCTGCCGGAGCGGACCATGTGGAGCGGATCCCTCGGGCTCGATGGGTCCGGGATGAAGCCGGATTCGATGATGCTCGACGTCGTCGGGTCGGCGTACATGTCCCGCTACGGAGACCTGCGGATCGATACGCTGTCTGCCGGACTCCGCATCCGGAACGGAGTCCTGATCGCGGATTCCCTCAGCGCTAACGTAGGTGGTGTCGATGTGGTCGGCCGTGGTCGTCTCGGTCTCGTCGAAGGACGATACGGCAGCACCTCACTCGACTTCAGTGCCGACCGGCTCGTGGGGCTTCGGCCGGCCCTCATGGGTGTCGCCGACTCGATCATCGTTCAGGAAGAACTCACACCGCTCGACCGGGAATTTCTACGCCTTCAGGGTGTCGAACCCGACACCTTCCCGCGGCTTGCCGACGTACAGCTGGACGGGTCTCTGGTAGGGGCGGCGAGCATCAGTGGACACTTGGGTGACATCGACGTGGGCGTGATCGCACGCTTCGAGCATGCGTCGTGGAAGGAGAACGGAATCGATTCTGCCCGTGTGGCCCTGACGGCCACGGGCTTGCCCGCCACGCAGGGGAGGGTTCAGGTCGGCGTGTCGGCGTTCGGGATCGACGTCGCCGGTCGGCGGTTTGAACAGGGCGGCTTCGAGGCCGATATGCTGGCCCAGGATGGCGAGGGGCGGCTCGATATCGTTCGCCGGCCGGGGGAGCAGTACCATGCGATCGGCTCCTTCGTCATCGATGCGGACGGCGGCTCGGTCGACATGGACAGTCTCGACGTGCAGGTCGACGAGCAGCGGTGGTCGCTGGTGAGGCCCGCGCACGTCGAGTGGGACGAACGCTCGGTCACCGTTGACAGTCTCGAAATCGCACGGACGAACGAGGATCCAATGCGACTCGTGGCCGATGGTGTTTTGGCGCGCGGGGGTGGAAGCGACTTCCGTCTCGACGTGTCCGGGCTGCATGCCGAGCAGATCGTTCACGTCGCGCAGCTCGACCGTCTCGATGTAGGGGGGCACGTCGACCTCGGGCTCGTGGTTCGGGGTCCGGCCGGGGATCCCGTCATGGAGAGTGAGTTCCGTATCGACGGTCCCCGATACGGCACGATGGAGCTGACGCGGGTCGATGGCGAGATGGAGTACCGGGGTGGCGAGGTGCGCTTCGATGTCGAGGGC
>CALHIO010000068.1 GCA_938030915.1 uncultured Gemmatimonadota bacterium | reverse complement strand
CGAGGGCCTTCATCGCGTCCCCTCCGATCGCCGGGGCATTCAGCGCCCTCGACAGGTCGTGGTGCGCCAGCGCCGCCTGAACCGCGGAACAGATCTCCGACGCCACGAGCTCCTGCGCCTCGGAGGTCGATGCTCCGAGGTGTGGCGTGAGCACGAGGTTCGGCGCGTCGCGGAGAGGCGACTCAGCCTCGAGGGGTTCCCGGGCGAACACGTCCAGAGCGGCTCCCGCCAGATGCCCCGAGGCCAGCGCCGACGCCAGCGCCGCCTCGTCCACGATACCTCCGCGCGCCACGTTCACGAGAAACGCTCCCTTCTTCATCCCCGCGAGCGCTTCGGCGTCGATCATGTTGCGCGTCGACTCCGTCAGAGGCACGTGCAACGAGAGAACGTCGGATCGGGTGAGGACCTCGTCGAGCTCCGTCGCTCGAACACCCAGCTCACGGGCGCGCTCTGACGTGAGGAAGGGATCGTGAGCGATCACATTCATTCCGAACGCGCGACAGCGCCGGGCTACCTCGCCTCCGATCCGTCCCGCACCAACGAGCCCCAGCGTTCGTCCGCGCAACTCGGCCCCCTTGAACGCCGACCGCGTCCATTTGCCCGCACGCATGGACGCGTCCGCCGCGGGGACCCGTCGGACCATCGACAGAATCAGGGCCATGGTGAGCTCGGCCGCCGATACGGTGTTACCGGCGGGTGCATTCATCACGGCGATGCCGCGTTCGGTGGCTTCCGCAAGATCGATGTTGTCGACGCCCACACCAGCTCGACCGATGACGCGCAGATGGGTCGCCACCTCGAGCAGGTCCCGGCGCACCTTCGTCGCGCTGCGCACGATCAGCCCATGAGCGTCCGGCAGCGCGTCCATGAACGAGGGATCCGAGGAGTCGTCGATCTTGACCACATCGAATCGCTCGTCGGCCCGAAGGGGGGCAAGTCCGGATTCGGAAACCCCGTCCGTGACGAGAACCGTGAAGCGTTCCGCACTCACGACAGTACCTCCGTGAGCACGGCCAGCATCCCCTCGAGCTCGTCCATCGTGTGGTCGCCCATGTGACCAACGCGGATCGTCGTCGATTTGAGCTGACCGTATCCCCCCCCGACGAGCCATCCGCGGTCGATGACCGCACCCGTCACATCCGGACCGTTCACCCCCTGCGGCAAGCGGATCGTCGTGACCGATGGAGAGCGGTGACCATCGGGAGCGACGATGTCCAGATCGACACCGTCCTCGCGCATCTCTCCCACCCACTGCCACGTGCGCCGAGCCATCTCGGCGTGGCGTGTCCAGCGCGTTTCCATTCCCTCTGTGAGCATGCGGTGCAGCTGGACCTCGAGAGCGTAGAGGACGGAAAGCGCCGGCGTGGTCGGCGATTGATCCTTGTCGTGATTCTGCTGAAAGAAGAGCAGGTCGAAGTAATACCCCCGATTCGGTGCCTCTTTGGCTCGCTCCATCATCCGGTGCGAGGCGACACCGAACGACAGACCGGGCGGAAGCGCGAAGGCTTTCTGAGACCCGGTGAGCAGAAAATCGATGCCCCAGTCGTCCGGGCGGACCTCGACCGCGCCGAAGCCCGTCACCGAATCCACAAGCACGAGCGTGTCGGGGAAGTCATGAGCGACTGCCGCGAGCGCACGAATGTCATTCAATACTCCCGTCGACGTCTCGGAGTGTGCCATCGTGATCGCATCGTATACGCCACCCTCGAGACGATCTCGCAGAACCTCCGGGTCATGTGCCTGACCCCAGGGAAGTTCATACGTGTCGACCTCGAAGCCGCACGCACGACCGATCTGCGCGAAGCGCTCGCTGAACGCGCCATTGGTCAAGGAGAGGATTTTCGTCCGACCGGCATTGCGAACTGCAGCCTCCATGAGGCCTGTGGCGGACGATGTCGAAATGAAGACCGGACGCTCCGTGCAGAAGACGGTCTTCAGGCCCGCCTGAATGCCGCGCATGAACTCCTGACTGGTCGCCCCACGATGACTCATCATCGGGCGCGTCTGGGCTGCGAGGACGTCGGGATGGACCTCCGTGGGTCCAGGAAGGAAGAAACGTCCGTACGGCCGATCGGCCGATCCTGCTACTGACTGACTCACGTTTCCGGACCGCGGCGTCGACCGCCGCGGGGCTCTCGAGGGAGGTACATCCTTGATGACGCCGGAAGTCTACCCAAATCGAACATCTTTCCCAGTCGGGAAATCTACGTTCGCCAAGCGTCCTGCCATCGGGTGTAATGCACGGCTGTGACGCCACCCCTCTGAAGCACGTCGAGGCCCTCCGAATTGCGATATCGCTCCCGGAAGAAGACGTGCGAGATGTTCGCCTGGACGATCAGCTTGGCGCACATCACACATGGGCTCGCTGTGATGAACGCGACCTTGTCCCGCAGGTGCCCCGGTGACTTCACCAGCGCATTCATCTCCGAGTGGATACAGCCGCACTTCCCGGCTTCGTCGGAGTCGCATCGGTTCGGAAAGCCCCGCGCGTTTCCGTTGTATCCGATGGCGACCACGTTCTCCAGGTGCGCGTCCGTGATGACCGTTCCGACCCGTAGCCGGGCACACGTCGACCGCTTGGCCAGCTCCTCGGCCATGCGCATGTACACCTCGAAAAGCGGTGGACGTCCCACCGACTCCTCGGTGACAGCGGCCACGTCTCCTTCGACGGTTCGGGTAGCGTGCTCCACACCTCCGTCATCGTCTCGGATGACGTTCAAGGGATGAACGTTCTCGGGAACCCCGTCCTTGAAGATCAGCGCCAACGCAGCCCCTCCATGAAGACTCGTGCCTGCAGAGATTCGACCGGCGCCCACGCGTCGGTGAGCGGACGACCCGATGCCGGAACGGAGGCCAACTCCCACGCGGTGTCGAGGTCACCGAACGCTGCTTCCGACTCGGCACCGACGACGATCAGATTCTGGGTCGCCCCCGGGTCGGTGGAGGGGTCCGTCAGGTAGATCCGTGACGCCGGAAAGACGGCTTCCAGGGTCGTACGAAAACGTGTCAGGAATGCAGTCCCGTCACCCTCGAGAGGCGACAGCACGTTCGCCATGAACACGCCGTGAGGGCTTGTGCGAGCCCGCATCTCACCGAGCGCCTCTTCGGTGACCATCGTCCACGGAACGGTGAGGAGGTGATCGAAGACGTCCAGATAAACCAGGTCGTATCGCGCATCTCCCGATCGGAGGAAAACGCGCGCGTCGTCATGATGCACCCGGATCCCCGGACGGTCCTGCTGTCCGAACGCGAAGTACCGCTCGGCGAGCCGCGTCACCGCGGGATCGATCTCGACCACGTCGATCTCCATGCCCGGATGAGCTTCCTGGAGGGCGACGGGCAGAGACAACGCGGCTCCCCCGAGGACGAGCGCGTGGTCGACCTCCTCGATCCGCGTTTCGATCATGGCGAGGCTCGTGGTCGCGTAGAGATGCGCCGGCCTTCCGGACTCGACGTACTCCGCGGACGAGGACCCCCCGTTCTGCCAAAGCTCACGTACCATGCGCCCGTCGGCCCACGGACGCTCGGTCACCGAGATCGATGTGTGCAGCGTCTGCTCGGCGTGGAGCGTATCCGACGGAAGCCCGGACGTCAGGACACCCAGGATGGGCAGCCCGATGACCGCGGCGACCGTCTGCCCCGTATTCGGTCGTCCGCCGAGCATCCGAGCGGATGCCACTGCCATCACCATCAGGGCGCCTGCGGTGAGTCCCAGCAGCGTCGGCAGTGGCATCAAGGGCAGCAGCACGAAGCCCGTCACGAACGATCCGATGATCGAGCCCGCCGTCGCCGCGGCGCTGATGTCGCCGGCCCGTCGGCCGACCGAGGCCAGGTCCTCGGTGTCGGCCTGAACCAGGTACGGGACCACGGCTCCGAGGCAGAGGACCGGGGGAGCGAACAGCACGAGCGCACTCACCACCGCTCCCGGAATGAAGCCGAACGCCTCGCTGGCAAGCCACGGGAAGCCTGCGCCGAGCACGGGCAGCGCCCCGGTCAGCGATGCAACGACAAGGACTCTCCACAGCGGGATGCGCCCAGCATCGGCCAGCCGCCCGCCGAGGTGACTCCCGAGCGCCAGCGCAGCCAGGATGACACCAATCACGGCCGTCCATGGGACCACGGACAGGCCGAACACGGGCGCGATCAGTCGGGCACCCGCGATCTCGATCGCGAGCACTGCGAAGCCCGACCCAAAGGCGAGCGCAAAGAATCCGAGGCGCCGTGACATGACGCCTAAGATAGTCAGGCCGCCGCCCCGACGATGCCGAGGATCTCGGAGACCGTCGTCCGACCTCGATCCTTCGCGTACCAGGTCCGAATGACCTTGTACCGGTCGGGTGAGGACATGGAGAGTCCCTCGTCCATGACCCACGTCTGGATTTCACGGGGGCGTGGTCCCCACCAGCCGATTTCGTTGAAGTCCTCGTCGTACACGATCACGATCGGAATCGAACGACTGCGCCCATTCGTGAGATGGCTGTCCATGAGGTCCGGATTGTCGTCGCGCCCCAGGACACGGAAATCCCACCCCGCCTCCTCGGCCAGGCGAGCAACGACCGGCAGCGTGTTCACCGCATCTCCGCACCAGTCTTCCGACAGCGCGACGAGGTGCCAACCACCGGGGATTCGCGATGCCTCGGCGACGAGGTCATCGGGAAGACGCGCGCGCTCGTACACGGCGTGCCACAGGTCTCGGTTCCTGTCGACGGTCTCCAGATACTCCGGAAAGGTCGGCGCTCGCTCGAAGCGTTCTCTGATCACGTAACTCACCTGGCCCAACTTGATCCCCGTGGCACACGCCTCGTCGCGCACCCACCGTGCTCTCTGTTCACCATCCAAATACGTGAGGGTTCCCACCTCCGACCGTCATCGAGGTCGCGAGGACGAGCCCGTCGCGGGGATCAGGCCGGCTGGTTCGCCTTCTTCGCCGCCTTCTTTCGCTGGTTCGGGTCGAGAATCCGCTTCCGGAGACGGATCGCATCCGGCGTCACCTCGATGAGTTCGTCGTCCTGAATGAATTCCAGGGCGAGTTCCAGGGTGATCTTGCGCGGCGGCTCGAGCTTGATGTTCTCGTCGGACGCCGTGGTACGCATGTTCGTGAGCTTCTTCTCCTTGCTCACGTTCACGTCCATGTCGTCGGTCCGGACGTTCTCACCGACGATCATGCCCCCATACGTTTCGTCACCCGGCGTCACGAAGAGTGTCGAGCGCTCCTGCAGGCCGAACAGGGCAAATCCGACGGCCTTGCCCGGCCGATCCGCTACCAGCACGCCACGGGTCCGCCCCTTGAGCGGCCCCGCCCACCGGTCCCACTCGAAAAACGTGTGATGAAGGATCCCCTCGCCTCGGGTGTCCGTCAGGAATTCGGAGCGATATCCGAAGAGGCCGCGGGCCGGGATCTTGAACCGTAGGCGCGTGGCGCCCGAGTCACCCATGGGCTTCATCTCGGTCATCTCACCCTTTCGGGGACCGAGCTTCTCGATGACGGTCCCGACCATGTCGGACGGGACCTCGATGACAGCCTCCTCGTACGGCTCCTGAAGCTGCCCCTCTTCGTTCTTCCGAGTGATCACGCGCGGACGCGACACCTGGAACTCGTACCCCTCGCGGCGCATCGTCTCCATGAGGATCGTCAGGTGCAACTCACCTCGGCCGCTCACCGTGAAGGTGTCCGGCTGGTCGGTGTCCTCGACGCGAAGGGATACGTTCCGCTCGAGCTCCCTGTAGAGCCGCTCGCGCACCTGTCGGGTCGTGACGAACTTTCCGGCCAGCCCTGCGAAGGGTGAGTTGTTGACGGTGAAGTCGACCGAGAGCGTCGGCTCCTCCACGGCGATCCCCTGCAGCCGATCACGGCACTCCGGATCCGTCACCGTCTTTCCGATCTCGACGCCGTCCAGGCCCGCCATCGCGACGATGTCCCCGGCCGTCGCCTCGTCCACCTCGATACGCTCCAGTCCGGAGAACGTGTAGAGCCGGGAGACCTTGGACTGCTCGGCGGCGGACGGATCCTCGACCATGCCCTCGTCACCGAGGTCGAGGAGCGTGACCTGGTCCCCCACACGAACCGAGCCACGCTCGATCCGGCCGATCGCGATCCGACCGACGTAGGAGGAGTGGTCGAGGGTCGACACGAGCATCTGGAACGGGCCGTCCTCATCCACCTGCGGGGGAGGGAAGTGGTCGACGATCGTGTCGAAAAGCGGCGTCAGGTCACCGCCCGATTCCTCGGCCGAGTACGCGGCCCAGCCGTCACGCCCCACCGCGTACAGGAAGGGCGCGTCGAGCTGTTCGTCGGTCGCCTCGAGGTCCATGAAGAGTTCGAGTACCTCGTCGTGCACCTCGTCGGGGCGCGCGTCACCGCGATCCACCTTGTTGATCACCACCAGCGGCATGAGTCCGAGCTCGAGCGCCTTCCGCGTCACGAACCGCGTCTGGGGCATGGGCCCCTCCGCGGCGTCGACGAGGAGGACGACCCCGTCCACCATACGCAGGATCCGCTCGACCTCGCCCCCGAAGTCGGCGTGCCCCGGGGTGTCGACGATGTTGATCTTCACATCGTTCCACTGAACGGCCGTGTTCTTGGCGAGGATGGTGATGCCCCGCTCCTTTTCGAGCGGGTTCGAGTCCATGACGCGTTCTTCGACGGCCTGGTTCTCGCGGAAGATTCCGGCCTGGCCGAACATCTGGTCGACCAGCGTGGTCTTCCCGTGATCGACGTGCGCGATGATCGCGATGTTGCGAATGGACATGAATCTATGGGCCCGGGACCGGGCGAAGCGTTCGGGTGATCAGCCCAAAAAGCTAATCGAGGCCGCGTTCCCGATGTACCGGCGGAGTCCGGTCAGCCGACCGTCCACCAGAAGCTCATGCCGATGGTCTCCGTCCCCGGATTCCAGTTCGGGTTCATCAACTTTCCGTGGGACATGTGGTGGAAGCTGAGCGTCGTGCGGGCGACATCGGCGATCCGCACGCCGACCTCGAAGCCGGATCGAAGTACGCCGAAGCTGCCCAGTACCTTCCCCGAATCACCCGGGAAGTAGAACGCCGGCCCCGAGTTGATGTTCGCGATCAGGTGCTCTCCCACATGCAGATCGAGGGCTCCCGCGAACCACGTATACGTCGCACCGTCCGAGTTACGGCTCATCCCTACCAGGGGCTTGATGCGGTGCCACGCCAGACCCGGCTGGAACTCGAAGGTCAGATCCCATGCCTGATTCTCTCGATCCAAAGCGTCGAATCGGGCGAAACCGGCCTTGAACATGGAGCGCTGCGTATCCAGCCCCGGCCAATCCAGAAGTAGGCTGGGCACGACACTCGCAAGCGCGAAGCCTCCAATGTACAGGACCGCGGGGTCCTGACCTGCGACGTCCGACCGAGCGCCAGCCAGGGCGATGGTGACGAACAGGATGACCGCCAGCACGCGGACGCCCGAGCGCGCGCGCCTCACGGACTTCTGCTGCCGAGGAACGGGATCGAACGAACGGCGGTGTTCCAGCTGGCCTCGAAGTCCGCGCGGGCCGGGTCCCCGTCACCCGGGCGACGAAACGCCTCCACGAGGAAGGCGAGCACGACGCCCATCATCCCACCGAGGAC
>CALHIO010000067.1 GCA_938030915.1 uncultured Gemmatimonadota bacterium | reverse complement strand
CCGGTGCAAGCTTGACGCCGTCGTGCCCGCGCGTCAGATGATGGGACGTCGATTCGCGCCCGGAGTTCCCGCATGACCCGCTCTACGACACGCCGTCCTCGCCGAAACCGGCCACACCGACTGGCCGTCCTCGCTCTCGTCGGCCTGGGAGCGTTGGCATGCGCCACCGAGGACGCGCCGCCGGACCCGGACGCCGAACTCCGTCGAGACCCGTTGCTCCGAGCAAGCAACTACGCTGAAACGGCACCCGCTCGCTTTCGCGTCAGGCTCGAGACGTCGGGCGGCGATGTCCTGATCGAGGTGCGACGGAGCTGGGCCCCGCTGGGCGCCGACCGCTTCTACAGCCTCGTTCGAGGCGGCTACTACGACGACACCCGCGTCTACCGCGTGGTCGACGGCTTCATGGCTCAGTTCGGGCTGAACGGGAATCCGTATGTGAACCAGGTCTGGAAATCGGAGTTCCTGGTGGACGATCCCGTCGCGGAGACCAACGCACGGGGGCGCGTCGCCTTCGCGAAAGGTGGCCGACATACGCGCACGACCGAGATCTTCATCAGCTACAAGGACAACGCACCGCTTGATGGGGAGGGGTTCGCGCCCTTCGGCGAGGTGGTGGAAGGGATGGACGTCGTCGACGCGTTCTACGCCGACTACGGCGATGGGCCCCCGAGGGGCACGGGGCCGTATCAGGCGATGGCCGCCGCCCGGGGCAACGAGTACCTGGACACCGAGTTTCCCGAGCTGACGCGCATCATTCGCGCCACGGTCGAACCCCTGAACTGACGCATCCCTTCGCTCACCGCGAAGTCAGTCACCACCTCCGGCCGCGGCCATGCCGCCCATCACCGAGGGCTGCTGCATGAGTGCGTTGAAGAAGAGCTTGTAGGTCCCGTGGGTCTGAGCCCGGTGCTGAGCCCGGAAGCCGAGCATGAGCACCGTACCCTGCCCCTTGTTGACCACGGCGATCGCGGCCTTTTCGGCGATCGTCTGTTCTCCGAGGAGCCATCCGCTCTCCAGAATGTCTCGCTCCGGATACGTCGCGAGTCGGTGCACATCCGAGCTCTGCGCTCCGGAACGCGTCTCGTACACCTGACCACCGGCGAGGAAGGCGGCCAGCGCACGGTCCGGCATCCCGAAGGCGAGCGGGTGCGTGTTGTCCACGTCGATTCTGAGTGTCGCTCCGGGTGCCCAGAAGTCGTTGCCCCAGACACCGGCTACGTGGTTGCGTACGGGAACGTCCAACTCCTGGAGCGCCAAGTCCCCGGCCTGGGCGAACGTCACCAGCATCCCTCCGTTCTCGACGAACTCATCGAGCGCCGCTACCCCGGCCTCCCCGAAGCCACTGCGATAGTCCGGCGGAGCTGCGGCGGGATCGTCACGGCCATCGACCATCATGTCGCGTGAATCGTTTGGCAGAACGATGACGTCCCAACGTTCGTGCAGATCGCCCCGGAGGATCTCCTCGTCCATGATCGTCGTGTACGGAAACTCGAAGTCCTCGAGCAGCCAGCGTGTCCAGCCCTCGTCCATATTTCCACCGTAGTAGCGCTGGAAGAGGCCGATGCGCTGCTGAGAGATCGGGTACGTGCCCGACGCGGGAGCTCCCGCCAGAGACGTGAAGTCGACGCCCGTCTCTTCCGCGATCTCCCGCACGACCGCCATGTCGGCGCCCGGCCCGACGAGGAAGTCACCCATGCGGAACCCGTCCCCGTCCGCGCTGGCGCGGCTTACCGAGGCACCTGCGGCGAAGAGGCGATTCACGGCTTCGAAGGCGTCGTTCAGTCGACCGTCGAGCACGTAACCTCCGGCGCCCTGCGCGACCGTACCGCTCGAGTCGATCTCGCGCGTCACGCGGGTCAGCGCGGCGACGACGGAGGAGCCGACCGGGTCGACACGCACGCCCATGAACTCCGAGATGTTGTCCGTCGTCATGTCGTAGGGACGGATCGGATTCCCGTCCCGGTCCCGTGTGTAGCTGTTGTCCGGATAGTACGTCTTCCCGAGCAGCCAGCGGATGACACCGCGCTTCGGCTGCGCGAGCGAGACGACGTAGCTGCCCGCATCGTATACGCGGCCTTCGTGCTCGAACTGGCGGGTCGCGCGCTCGATCGTGATCCCCTGCAGGAACAACTTGTTGACCATCTTCTGCATGGTCAGCGGATCGTGCTGCTCGGCGGGAATGATGAACGCCTTGGTCTCCCCCTCCTCGCCCCGTGCTGTCTGCCTGCTCGCCTTGTTGTAGGCGTTCCGCAGGACCATCTCGCGATTCAGGGCCGCGATCTCGAGCGGGGAGAAGGTCGCGACGACCTGACGGTCGACGATGTCACGCACGCGCCACCACCCACCTTCCCACGGGTTGGGGAACGTCGTCTGCATCTCGTACTCCGGAAGCTGCCGCGAGCCGCCGAGCTGATCCGGATGCACGTACAGCGGTGTCGCCAGACGGGCGCTCGCGGACTCCGTCAGCATCCCTGCGATGTTGTGGAACGGGGTGATCCAGTGAAAGCCGAAGTGGCCCCACCCGGAGTAGATCGCGGCTCCGATCGCACCCTCGAGCTCGTACTCGTCCATCTTGTACGCCATGTGAGCGCCGTACCACGCCATTTCACGCCACACGAGCGGGTCTCCGTCCGGGCGGATGGGCTCCGCGTACGGCGGCAGGTAGATCCGGGCCGTGTACGCCCCCATCTGATGGTGATCGATGAACGCCTGCGGAACCCAGTCCCGAAAGAGGATCTGCGCCACGTACTGCGACTCGACCGTGTTCTGCATGAAGGCGTCACGGTTGTTGTCGTGGCCGATGTAGTGGTGGTAGAGCTCGGGAAGTCCGACCGCTTCGTACTCGGTTCCGACCCACTGGTCATACCAGTCGGTAACGATGTTGACGCCGTCCGGGTTCATCCCCGGAACGATGATCGAGAAGGTCTGATCGAGGATCAGTTCCATCTCTTCGTCGTCGCGCGTCGCGAAGTGGTACATGACCTCGGCAGCGGACTGACTGCCGGCGACCTCCGTCGAATGCAGTGCGTACGCCTGAACGAAAACCACCTTCCCATTCTCGACCGCGTTGTCGACCTCGGTCTGGGAGTGACCGCGCGGATCGGACAGCACGTCGTTCATCCGCTGGATCTCGTCCCGGTTCGCCAGGTTCTCGGGAGAGGAGACATAGATGACGAGGAACGGATTGCCGAGCGTCGACTGACCGACCTCTTCCACGACGATGCGATCACTCGCCTCCCCGAGCATCCGATAGTAGTCGACGAGTCGATCCCAGTTCGCGAGCTGGCGGTCCGCCCCCATCGCGTGACCGAAGAACTCTTCGGGAGACGGGATCGCGTCCGGGGCACCCACGTTCTGCGCCTGGACGACACCGGGAACCGCGAGAAACGCCAGGGCGGCACAGATCACGGTCGTGCGTGTGCGAGTGCGTGTGGAGGTACCGTTCAGGGCATACATCATCAACATCTCCGAAAGGGCGCATGCGACGGAGCGGACAGCGTAGAGAAGTGCCGTAGACCGGACAAGCGGGCACTCACCGGATGGCGAGATCTCTACACCGGACCGACCCGAAGCCCGGGGCCCAGGATCCCCACGACGAGCGTCAGAGTCACGAACGCCGCGACGATGAGGGCAGGACTCCGCGGCAGAGAAAGCGGCGGCCCCGGTACCGGCCGCTCCTCGACCATCCGAGGGGCGAGGACGATCGGCAGTGCCACGAGCGCATAGCCGATCAGGGCCGCCAGGCACCCCGCCACGACGGCGGCGGGAGCCGACTCCGGCAAGACGACGCCGTTGTGCTGCAGCATCGCGTCCGAAGGACCCCACCCACCCGTCACCACCCCGACTCCTGCTGCCAGCGCGGCAGCCGTGGCCCATGCGGCCCGCGTCAGTCGACGAGCGACCTCGACCCGTGTGGCCGAGAGCCCACCACCGACGACGTACGCGAGTCGCTCGTGCGTAGCCTTCCACAGAACACCACACACGAAGACACCCGTTACGAAGGCGCTGACCCGGAGAGGTCCGCGGTTGGCGAAGAGGTCGACCACAGTCATCCAGTCACCCGCCCCGAGGACGGGGGAGAGCACCAGGTGGCCAGCGACGATCCAGCCGCTCGAGACGAAGAGGAGCCACCCCAGCACCCCTCTCAACCCAGGCCCGTCGGAGGACCGCATCACGAACCAGGCACACGCCATCAGCAGCACATTCGCCGCCGTGCCGGACACGCTCGTCAGAAGCGTTCCCGCCATGCGCAGGGCACCCCATCGGCCTGTGACGCCGAGCGCGGTCACAGCCTCGAGCGGGACACCGAACGCGTTGGCGACCAGCGCATGACCCACCTGGTGGAACGCGATCGCCGAACTCCACGCGACCACGGCGGCCGCCGTGGCGGTCCGCGCGTCGAAGTGGTCCCGCTCAGCCGACACAGTCGGCGCACTCGGGGGCTTCCGGGAACACGAAGAGCCGCTCGAAGGGGATCGTGCCGTCGCACACGGTACACGTCCCGTAGCTTCCGTTCTCGACCCGCATCAGGGCGTCCCGGATCTGCGACAGCCGCACGACCTCTCGCTCGCGCAGCCCTCTGGACAGGCTCTGATTCTGCAGCGAGTCCATGCGGGACAGGCGCCCCACGGCCGTCTGATCGAGCTCGACCGTTCGTAGCGCCTCGTCCGTGACCTTCATGCTCTTCTCGAGCCGGGCGAGCTGACGCTCGAGCTCGTGCCGAAGGTCCGCGACCTGTTCCTCGGAGAGATGTTCGCTCACGTCGACCAATCTCCGCGGTCGACCCTTGCTCGCAACTCGGCAATCCGATCCGGTCCGATGCGGCAACATCCTCCCACGATCGTCGCTCCGGCACGGATGGATCGCTCGATGGCCGTCATCCACGGCTCGTCGGTCCCACGCCACGTCCGTGACGAGGCCACGTACCGCTCGCCCGAATTCGGATAGACGAGGATCGGAAGGTCGGTCACCGCACGAATCCGAGCGACGAGGCTCGGGACGAGATGAGGCGCCGTGCAATTCACCCCCACAGCCGCCACGCGCTCGGCAGCGTCACACGCCTCGACGACCCGTTCGATCGGGGTCCCGTCCCAGAGGTGACCTTCGTCGCCGCAACAGAAGCTGAACCACGCCCAGAAACGTCGTTCGCCGGCAAGGACCTCGAGCAGAGCTTCGGCTTCCACGCCGTTCGGAATCGTTTCGCACGCCATCACGTCGGGGGCGCTCGAGGCGAGCACGTCCCACCGCTCACCATGGAACGCCTCGATCTCGGAGCGCGTCGCGTCGTAACGGCCCGTGTACTCCGAGCCATCGGCGAGATACGCCGCATACGGGCCGATGCTCGCGGCGACCAGCGCCCCCGGACCCTCCCGCTGGTGGGACTCGATCGCCCCACGTGCCAGCCGGGTGGAACGCAGCAGAAGTTTGGCTGCTTCCGACCGGCCGATCCCGGCCGCCGCGAACCCGGCGTACGACGCCTGGTAGCTCGCGGTCGTCAGGCAGTCCGCGCCCGCCTCGAGATACCGTCGGTGGATCGACGTGATCGCCCCCGGGTCGTCTCGCAGCAGCCGAGCCGACCAGAGTTCGTCCGTCAGGGCATGCCCCTCACCCTCCAGAGCCGTCGCGAGTCCACCGTCGAGGACGACCAGCCCGTGAGCGTCGAGAAGCGGGCCGAACGGGTTCCGGCTCAGCGACTCCACGGCGGTACGACGTCGTTGGTGCGCGCGTAGGCGATGCTCTGACCGAGGTGCTCGTGCAGGTGCACGACGGCACGAATCCACACATCCCCTACGGTCGTCGGCGTGCCGAGCACGACCACACGATCCAGGTCTTCGGCGCTTTCCTCCATGGCGCCGAGGAAGAAGTCGAACGAGGCGTCCAGGACCTCGAGCATGTCCTCGCGCGACATCTCTCTGGACTGATAGGCCCGGAACGTCTCCACGTCGCCGGTGACCTCGGTCTCGGGCGGGGCGTCCCACCCCAGGAGAGCCGGCACGTACCAGTTGTCCGCCGCGACGTGGACGTACACTTCGGAGGCCGACCGTACCCCGTCCATCGGACGCCACGCCAGGTCATCATCAGGCATCTCCCCGGCCAGCGCGGTGAATTTCTCGTGGAGCGTGCGCGTGACGCGAATCAGATTGTCCAGCTGGAGCTGTGCAGCCGCAGCCTCTCCCGTCGCCCTCTCATCCGGGACGGCGCATGAGGAAGCCACCAGCAGGGTCAGCACGAGGGCCGGAAAGCGGGGGTGCATGATGAGGGGCTCCGGGAACGACAGACGGCGGCGAGGAACGACCGAAGGTCGATCTCGACATCCCGGGCAGCAAGCGGGCCAACCGCAGCTCGATCGCGGACGTCGGCCTCACCCGTGCACAGGGCGGCACGAGCGGCCAGACGCCAGAACGCAAAAAGGCGGGCCACCCTCACCAGGAGGATGACCCGCCAAATCAGCGAATTCGAGTTACGCGACCGGGGTCACGTTCTCCGCCGCGGGGCCCTTGGCGCCCTGGACGATATCGAATTCCACCGTCGCGCCCTCAGCGAGAGTCCGGAAACCCTCAGACTGAATGGCGGTGTGATGCACGAAGCAGTCCTTGGAACCATCCTCCGGCGTGATAAAGCCGAAGCCCTTCTGATCGTTGAACCACTTCACGGTGCCTCTGGTACGCATCACTTGCGCTCCCTTGGTGTTGCGATCGTAGGAGTACGGTGGATCCGACTTCCCGACCACATGGTGTTCAGCGCGGTTTCACCGCGCGGCGCATGGCCATTCGGCTCATGCAAACAAAAACCGCATCTCGCTATGGGGAC
>CALHIO010000066.1 GCA_938030915.1 uncultured Gemmatimonadota bacterium | reverse complement strand
CACCCCGAGGGGCTTCATCCCGCAGGATGCGGAGTCGGGACTCGGGGATATTGGACGTCATGAGCGCACATACCCCGGCTCCTCCCGGTTGTGTCGCCCCTCACGCACCCGCCGGCGGGTCCCCTCGAGTCGCCGCTCACGTGCGACCGGAGGTGACGGCACGCCCCCGGCAGGCTTCAGAAGAGCCCCAGCAAGAGGACTCCGAAGCGCCTGAACGCCGAACGAGCGAACCGCGCGGCAACCGTCGCTCGACCGTATCCCAGTCCGTGCCTCGAACAAATAGGCATGGGTAGCGTTACGCCATGATTGAGCCGCGCACTACCCACAAGGCACCCACAGGCGTAACGCCCTCTGCTCGTCTCATCCCTTCCCATCACCCCCCCCTGTTCACCGCTCTCAACCAACAGATACGAAAAGGAGGAAAAAGGGTTTCCGCATCCGAAGTCCGTTGCCACTCGGGGTACCGGGCCGTGAAGTCGAACAGGAACTCGACGTCGGAGGGCCGCCACTTGTTCGACGGCATGCCATTCGTGAGCGACACGCGCTCGTTCGTCCAGCGGTATCGACACACGACCGAAAAGCGCGCCCAGCCATTCGCCTCGAGCTGATCGAAGAATAGCGCGCATGACGACGCGGAATCGCGCTTGACCCGAAGCCCATGCGTCGATCGGTTGCACCATCCACTCGAACAGGAGTCGTTCTCCATGCGCCTCGCGACCCGTACTGCCGGTCCGCTGCTTTGCGCCCTGTCCGTACTGAGCGTGTCGGCACCGTCCGCCCCCGCGCAGCAGGGTCGGCCCGCCGCGCCCGATCAGCAGGTTGTGCTGGTCACCGGCTCCACCAGCGGACTGGGACGGGAGGTTGCACTCCGAATGGGATCTCGAGGGGCTCACGTCATCGTGCACGGTCGCGACGAGGAGCGCGGCATGACCGTCGTCGAGGAGATCAACGCGGGGCCGGGCTCCGCCCGCTTTTATCGGGCTGACTTCGCCTCCTTCGACAACGTTCGGGCGCTGGCCAGTGCCATTCTGCGCGATTACGATCGTCTCGATGTCCTGGTCAACAACGCGGGCTTCGGGTCGGCACCGGACGAGCGCTGGGTGAGCGAGGATGGACACGAGTTCCGGTTTCAGGTGAACTACCTCGCCCCCTTCCTCCTGACGAACCTGCTCAAGGAGCGGCTGATCGCGTCCGCTCCCTCGCGCATCGTGAACGTCTCCTCGCTCGCCCAGGCTCCGATCGACTGGGAGGACGTGATGATCGAACACGACTTCAGTGGTGGGCGGGCTTACGGCCAGAGCAAACTGGCTCAGGTCGGACACACCTTCGATCTGCACGAGGAGCTGGGTAGGTCCGGTGTGATCGTGAATGCCCTGCACCCGGCCACGTACATGCCCACGGGCATGGTTCAACGCCTCGGCGTGACCCCGCGCGCGACGATCGACGAAGGGTCCGACGCCGTCATGCAGCTGATCCTCGACGACGTCGAGGGCGGGCAGTTCTTCAACCAGATGACACCGGGCCGCGCCCATGCCCAGGCGTACGACATGGAGTCACGGGAACGGCTGCGAGCCCTGAGTCGAAGGCTGACCGGAAGCCGCTGACCAGGAGCCGCTGAGCCCTCTACGGACGGCGTCTTCCACTGCGTGACGGGGCGGCAAGCACCCCCCACGGTCACGACCGAGCGCTGCTCTCTACTCCGACGCGATCTGGGAGACTACGATCGTCACGTCCTGATCGTGGTACAGCGCGCCATCATCCCCACGGGCCCGCAGGATATACGTGCCCGGCTGATCGAAGGTGACCGTCGTCCGCCAGACGCCATCCTCGGGGATCGGCGTGCGGGTCCAGAGCGGCGCCCAGGGAGAATTTCCACCCGAGCGTGTGTCCTCCCACGTCTTCACCTGCGGAGGGTCAAAGGTCGGAGTACCGTCCCCATCACCCCTGTACAGGAACCACGCGACGTGATGCCAGACCGCCTTCTGCACCGTGATGCGGGTCGGCGGCCTCAGCTGGGCTCGGCTCAGCCTCGGTGGGCCCTCACGCTCAGCCGCTGCCCGCGCGGCACTTTCCTGACGACGCACCCAGTTCTGTCGCGCGTTCTCGAGTCCATCATCCTCCATGTGAACCGCGAGTTCGACGGGCTGCCCGACCCTCACGCTGTACTCGGTGCCACCCTCGACCGTGATCACGGGGGGCGTGTTGGCCCTGATCTCGGCGTTACTCGCACCGATACCCAGGGCACCAGTCTCGGACGCGATCACGATGTTGTCGAGCACCTGGTCGATACCGAGCGTTCCGTATGCGTGTTCGGTCCGGCCCTGCGTGGTCAGCGTCCATACCAACTCTTCGTTGAAGTCGGCGGGCACCGTGACCATGAAGACGAACCGGTTCCGGCGCGGCCGGAAGTGCGTGGGCTGGCCACGATCCGCGGGACCGGGAGTAAAGAAGTTGTCTTCTCCGACCGGCACGTCGAGCTCTTCTGACCAGTTCCGGTTCATGTAGCCGAACACCATGGTCTTGGACCCGTCTTCGTTCTGAATCCATCCCTCGTAGGCCGGCGAGATGTTCTGCCCTGTCTGATACGCCAGCTGAGCCGACGCGTCCGCACTCGCCGTAAAACCGAGCGCCATCATCGCCACCACCGCACACAGAAGTGCGGAGCATCGAGGGCGTAGCATCATCGACCGCCCGCCGGAATCACGAGACAGAGCGGACAACCGATCACGTGGTCATTCGGGCCGAGGTCGAGGCGCTCTCGACGAATCGCCATCTCCTCTTCGAACTGTTCCTGAGTCATCGATAGCCGCATTCCAAGATCGATGAACATGTTCGCCACCGATCGATTCCCCGAACCCTGCCAGTTCCGGGTGTCCGGGACGTTGAAGTTCTCCTCGGTGTTGTTCATGTAGCCGGTGATGTGCAGAACCGTACCGGCCGGAAGCAACGGCTGGTGATCATCCTCGAACGCGTACGTCCTGACCCAGTTGTGGTCGTACCCCACGCACGAGAGCGTCTCGACGTTGAAGCCCCAGATCGCCTCGAGGCACATGCGGTCACCCGGCGCGTGAAGATGCGGCTCGAAGGAGACGATCTTGGTGGGCGTCTGGAGCACCGTGTACGCATGCAGCTCCTGGTCCTTTTCGCCCGCCCGAATATCGATGTCCGAGCCGTTCCCGAGGCCGAGAATCGACTCACGATACTTTGGCTCGTACCCCTCCGGGTGGAAGATGAAGCCGAACTCCAGACGGGCCTTCGTGTCGAGTCCGTTCGAGTGCAGATGGGTCGACTCGGAGACGATGTAGCTGCCTGTCGTCAGGAGGCGTCCCGCGTCAGCGTCGAAGACGTCACCGTTCCGGCCCACTTCGTGGACCGGCCACGTCTGCCTTCCCCCTTGCCCCTCCTCGTTCACCGTTCCCCAAACCATGTGGTGGATCACGAACCGGCCACCCACCGTCTCCCGGCCCGTCCCCTCGGTCGGAACGTCATTGATCTCGCGAATCTCGACGGACTTCACGTACCGGTCTTCCTCGATCGGGATCAGTACGGGCGCGATGTCACCCCACCAGTCGGGCTCGCCGGCCCTCACCAGGAATTCGTCGGTGGACACGACGATATCGGGCTCACCGAGGGTCCACGCCCCCGAATCGTCGAACACCAATGCGGGCGGAGCATCCTCGGGATCTCCCTCGGGGGCCCCTCCATCCACCCACTGCGCGATCATCGAGACCTCGTCGTCCGTAAGCGACGGGTCGTTCTTGAAATGCTGGATGCCGATGTCCTTTTCTGCATACCACGGCGGCATCGCACCCATGCGATCCCGGATCGCCGTGCGGCGTGCGATCCGGCGAGCGTAGCGACGGGCGTCCTCGTACCGCTCTAGCGACATCGGAGCCACGCCGTTGGACCGGTGGCAATTCACGCAGCTGCGCTGGAGGATGGGAACGATGTCCCGGTGGAACGTGACGTCGTCCGGCTCACCCCCCTCCTGAGCGGCCGTCGGCGCAGGCATCGTCAGCGCAAAGAGGACTAGAGAGGCGGTGATCACGTCGGTGACGCGAAGGCGGGTCTTGGAACCGAGCATTCCCGTTTCTCCTGAGACGAGGCGTGAGCCGACGGAGCCCGGCGCCTCTGGTACCGGGCAGAGGACACTCGGGGTGCCCCGAGGCTTGATGCAGCTTAGAACGTATCCCCGAGAGCTGACAAGCAGAATCTCGGACCCTTCACTAGGGGACCGTACGGAGGAACGCACCTTGAGGTTTAAGTCCCACCCACGCCTCGCCGCATCTTCCCACGTGGCGAAGGACGTGCACGGGCTGTGGAACCGTAGTCGGAAACCCGAGAGTTCCCTCGCTTGCCTCTTGGCCTAGCCGCCGAGCTCCGCGATCCGCTCCCTCGATCCTTCCACCTGGGTTTGCAGGCGGTCGCCACCCGATGCCCACATCCCGACGAGTGCACGATGCGCAGAAATTGCATCCTCGCGACGCCCATCGACCTCATACAGGCGAGCCAAGTTTTTGACAGCGACCGCGCGTTCGAAGCCACCGACCAGCATCAGGGGCCGCCCCCGAACGAGTTCCCAGATTTCGATTGCGTCGGAGTAGCGCTCAAGATCCTCGAGCATGAAGGCTCGCTCGCGCTCAAAGCACCGTGTGCACTCGAGGTCCTGAATCACCGATTCGATTTCGGCCAAGGCGCTACCCGCTTGACCTTCAGCCCAATTGATCATGGCCTGAGCCACTCTTCGGTGAGCTAAGCTTCGCGTCGTGGACGCCCTGGCCTCTGTATCCCAGTCTTCGAGCCACTCTCGGGCCACGTCCACCTCGCCCGCCATGGCTTGCATCACGATGAAACCGGCCCAGGGTCGCAATGATGGGTCAACCGCCTGGAGACGACCTTGGTAGTCTGACTGGAGTGTCGTCGCAGCTTGCTCGCGCTCATCGAGCAACCAGAACTCCAGATCTGCCGCACCCGTGGCGATTGCCGGAATGCCTGCTTGGGCATCGGCTTGCTCGGGCACGAAGATCTCGGCCCACTCGAAGGCACGTTCGAGAGCCCCGCTTTCGGAAGCCAGAGACATCTGATAGACCGGTGCCGTCAGACGACCCCAGTTCGGCAGGTCACTGTTGCCCTGTAGCGCTCGGATACGACCTTCCACCCCATCGACCTCTCCGACTGCCAGCGTCTCGATAAGGTCGGCCAAAGGCTGATAAATGTGGGAGGGATATTGTGATCGATACGCTTCGACCGCTTCAACGGCACCCTGAGTGTTCCCGGACGTGAACAGGGTCAAAGCCCGGTTGAAGAACGCCACTGCACTGTAGCTCTCTGCGTTTTCGACGGCCCGGTCAAATCGGGTCAATGCCTCGTCAAACCGCGTGAGCCGGCGGAGTGCCAACCCGGAATTGTTCAGGGCTGCCGGGTCATTGGGGTACAGGTTCAGCAGGGCATCATAAGCCCG
>CALHIO010000065.1 GCA_938030915.1 uncultured Gemmatimonadota bacterium | reverse complement strand
GGCGTCGCTGCCTGGAAGACGACCCCCGGGATATGCGCGCGCGCGCGTACCTGGCGTCGGTCGACATGTCCCTCGATGGGGGATCGGCGGAAGGCTGAGCCGACTCCTGTGTACGACCGCCGTCGTCGTGAACCGGGTGCGGGCGCGCGCAGCGTGCGCGGCGGATCTCCACGACCCGGCCCGATCTTTGCTCACCTCGCGTGTCATGAACATGAACCGGATCTTCGCAAGCCGCCTGATCGTCGCCGGCTTCGCCGTCGGCTCGCTGGTGGCGTGCGTTCCACGCGACATGGAGACGAGTGCGGTGCGCCGGGGGGACGAGGCATTCGCTCAGGCCGACTTCGAGGAGGCCCTCGCGGAGTATCGGCTCGCCATCCGGCAGGGTGCCGATGATCCGTCGGTGACGGCCCGTGTCGCGCATACGTATGCGATGATGGGTCGGGTGGACGATGCGGGCGCGTATTACGTGGACGCCTCTGCACGCGACCCGCAGCTCACCGATCAGGCGGTGTCTGATCTGATGCGGCTGGCCCGCATCGCCCAGGACGGCAACGACCGCTTCGCGATGGCGACCGCCGTCGAGACCGCGCTCGAGCTTCGCCCCGGCGTCGGGGTGGGAGACATGTCGCTTCCGCTCGCCCGCCATTACTACCGCAACGGTGAGTACGGTCGGGCCCTCCCGTTCTATCAGAAGGCGCTCGCCGACGCGGTGGACGAGTCCCAGCCGGAGGTCGTCTTCGAGGTCGGCGTGGCGCACGACGAGATCGGGGACTGCGAGAACGCGCTCGTCTTCTTCGAGCGCTTCCTCACGATGGTTCGACCGTGGGAGCGTGGAGAGGCCGAGTGGTACATCGGCACGTGCGCCTACAACCTCGCTCGGGGTCTACTCGATCAGGCGGCATCCGAAGATCCGGTCCAGGCGGTCGCCGATCTCGAACGGGCACTCGAACTGGTCGACCGAACGATCGCGGTGGGTCAGCCTCAGACGATTCAGGCTCAGGCCTTCTTCGAGAAGGGTGAGATCCTCGCGGAACTCGGTCGGTGTCAGGAAGCGATGGATGCCTACTCCCAGGTCCGATTCGCGGACCAGGCTGGAACACTCATCGACCGCGCGCAGGACCGATTCGACGAGATCCGCTTCGGACGCGGACTCGAACACCTGCGCGAGGGGCGTTGTCGTTAGATTGCTCGCCATGAATACCGAAGTATCCCATATGGTGTCCCGCCGGCTCCTGGCGATCGCATCCTGCGTTCTCCTCGTCGCCTCCGCCGCGTGTGGAGGCGGAAGCGCCAATCGGTTTGCCGGACTGACCGCAGATGAGCTGTTCGGTCAGGCGACCGAGCGGTTCGAGGCAGGTGATCACGGTGAGGCGATCCAGATGCTGGATCGTATCCTGATCGCGTACGGTGACTGGAGCGGCATTCCCGATGCGCGCCTGATGCTCGGCGACGTCTACTTCGACCGCGGAGACTTCCTCACCGCGCGCTCCGAATACACCCGCTTCATCGATCGCTACGCGGGACACCCCCGATCAGCCGAGGCGGCGCTCGGCGTGTGCAAGGCGCTCTCCGCCCTTGCCCCGAATCCGAACCGCGACCAGGGATACACGCAGGAAGCGATCACGAGTTGCCGCAATGTGGTGATCGACTTCACCGGGAACACCGCGTCGGCGGAGGCCGCTCGCATCTCGAACGAGCTGCGCCGAAGCCTCGCAGAGAAGGAATTCCTGACGGGCGAGTTCTACTTCCGGCGTAAGCTGTGGGACGCGGCGATCAAGTATTACGAGTTCGTCGCCAATCTCTACCCCGAGTCCGACTTCGCCGCGCCGGCACTGCTCGGTGTGTATCGGTCCAACCTCGAGATCGGGTACGACGACCTGGCCGAGGCCGCACGGGACCTGTTGCTCCAGCGGTATCCCGACTCCGATGCGGCCGCCGAGTTGAACGCCGAGGGTGCCAGCGGAACGGATGGTGACCGCGGCTGAGTCCGCGTTGGACCGCGCGCTGAACGCGCCCGCCTCCGCACCGCGTCGAGTTGGTGTATTCGGAGGCACCTTCGACCCTCCGCATCGGGGACACGTCTCCGTCGTGCGGGACGTCGCCGACGCCCTGCGGCTCGACGAGATCGTGTGGGTGCCGGCGTATCACTCTCCGCTCAAGCCGGATGCACCGGAGACGCCGCCGGAGGTGCGGCTCGAGATGGTGCGACACGCCGCAGACGCAGACCCCCGGTTTCGGGTCGATGACCGAGAGATCCTACGCGGAGGGCCCTCGTATACGGTCGATACGCTTCGACAGATGCGAGCAGGACCTTTGGCAGATGCCGAAGAGGTGGTCCTGATCATGGGGGTGGACCAGTACGGGTCGTTCGATCGGTGGCGGGAGCCCGATGCGATCCGGGCACTGGCCACGATCGCAGTCATGGACAGAGGCGGAGAGGCCGGCCCGGAAACGCCGGGTGTGCGGACGATTCCCGTCCGACGTGTCGACGTCTCGGCCACCGAGGTCCGCGAGCGTGTAGCCCGCGGTGACGCGCTCGACGGCTGGGTTCTGCCGGCCGTGGCCGACGTGATCGTACGTGAGGGTCTGTACAGATTATGAGACTCGATGAACGAGGTCTCGAGCGTTGGGGCGAGCAGGTCGGGAGTTCGGTGGAAGCCCCGGTCGTGATCGCTCTGGAGGGTCGACTGGGCGCCGGGAAATCCGTTTTCGCGCGCGCGGTCGGTCGCGGCGCCGG
>CALHIO010000064.1 GCA_938030915.1 uncultured Gemmatimonadota bacterium | reverse complement strand
CCGGCGAACATCTCGAGTACAAGGTGAAGGTCGGCGTCTTCAATGCCGGAGACGGCTACATGAGCGTGCTCGGGCTGGACGAGCACGAGGGTGCCCCGGTGTATCGAGTGAACCTCGGCATTCAGGGTGGCGTCGGGCCTGCTCGGGTCAACGACATGTATCACACGTGGTTCGACGTCACCACGCTCCAGACGTGGCGGTACATCCGCGATATCGACGAGGTCGGGTACCAGAGCTATCGGCACTGGGAGTTCTACCCGGACATCATGCGCTGGGAGCGCATGGACTTCGATCGTGGTGGAGATCTGGGCTCGGCCCTGCCGCTCGATGAAATCGCCTTCATCTACTACATCCGCACCTTGCCGCTCGAGGTGGGGAAGACCTACACCCTCAACCGGTACTTCAAGGAAGAGGGCAATCCGGTGAAGGTGACGGTGCTCCGCAAGGATCAGCGCGAGACGGAAGGCATGCTGTACAACACGATCGTCGTGTCTCCGGAGATCCAGACGGATGGCCTGTTCGGTCAGGGTGGTAAGGGTGAGATCCACTTCACCGACGACGAGCGGCGTATCCCGGTCTACGTGAAATCGGACATCCCGAACTTCCCCGGGTCCCTGACCCTGCACCTGCGGTCGGTCACGGAGGGGCACCCGCTGAATCCGCGATCTCGCGAAGAGGCGGTCGCTGGCCGCCAGCAACGGGCGCAGGCCGACACCGCGGGCTCGTCTCGCTGAACCCGAAACGCCGGACGCCATGCGCCTGACCATGCGGCGGCTGCGCCTGAAGACGGTGTGGCTGATCGTTCTTCCCTTCATGTGGTTCGCCGTGCCGACCCCTCGCCTCATCGGCATCGGGGCTTGCCTGGCGGTGATCGGACTCTGGATCCGTGGCTGGTCGGCGGGCACGATCCACAAGGATCAGGAGGTGACGACAACCGGCCCGTACGCATTCACCCGAAACCCGCTGTACCTGGGGTCGGCGTTCATTGGCTTCGGCGTCTCCCTGGCGGGCGGTCACTGGGTGTGGCCGCTGCTCTTCCTGACCTTCTACGCGGTGGTCTACTCCAGGACGATGAGAGGTGAGGTGAGCCACCTGACCGAACTGTTCCCGGACACGTACGGCGAGTATGCTGCGAACGTGCCGTTCTTCTTCCCTCGTCTTAGGCCGTGGCGGGGTGGACCGGATACGGATTCGGCGCGGGGTGGTTTTCGATGGGCCCAGTATCGTCGCAACAAGGAGTGGGAGGCATCGCTGGGCGTGTTGGCTGCGTTTCTCTTCCTTGGAGCAAAGGCTGTCTTCGGTCTCTAGACGCCCCTTCGGGACGAAGCAGTCTCAGCGGTTGACGTACCGCTCCATCGCGAGACTGACCTTGTCCAGGACGTCGCGCACCCCGATCCGCCTCATACCGTCCCGATAGGTGGGCATGATCGGGTATTCCTCGTCCTCGTATTCGGCGTAGCCGTCGACGATGAGGTCCTCGTACGCTCGCCACGGTCCCGAACGCCGAGGGTTCGTATACCCGAAGAGGGAAACGGAGGGTGTGCCGAGCGCCCGCCCGATGTGGAGCGGTCCAGTATCCGGTGAAATCAGCAACGCCGCGCCGTCCACGATCCACATCAGTCGGCGAAGGTCATCGCCCAGCTCATCGATCACGTGGGCCTCGGTCGTCTCCAGAATCTCGCGGGCGATCCCGCGTTCGACAGAGGACGGGCCGCCGACGATGACAGGCTGCAGACCATGGTCGCGCTCCACCGCCTCGAGTACGCGGGCGTAGCCCTCGGCGTTCCAGTTCTTTTCGAGCTTGCTTGTGCCGACGACCACGGCGCAGACAGGTCGCTCGATACCCTCGAAGTATTTGGCCTGCAGCCGGCGCTCCTGAGACGTGAACTCGAAGCCCCAATCGACCGGCTCCGGATCGATCCCGAGGCACTCGAGGAACTCGAAGTACTGGTCTTGAACGTGTCGTTGGCCGCGCGCCGGAACTCGAGCGTTGGTGAACAACCATTGAGCGTCCCGCGCCCGGACGCGATCGAAGCCGAGCTTGATGCGTGCGGGCGTGAGGGCGGTGATGAGACCTGCCTTGAAGTAGACCTGAAGCCCGATCAGCAGATCGAACTGGCGGCCGCGCATCTCCTGCATGAGTTCGTGGAAGCCGACCCACGCCTTCAAACCACGGTGCCGACGGAAGACGATGAAGTCGTCGATTGCCGGGTGATCCCGCACCATCAACCAAGGCACGGGTTGGATGACCCATGTAATCCGGGTCTCCGGCCATGCACGCTTGAGGGCGGTCGCGACAGGCAGTACGTGTACGGCATCACCGATCGCGGAGAGCATGACGATGCAGATCTCCCGGGGTGGTGCCCCCTTCCAGCCCACTCCCTCGACGATCCGCCCGGATCTGGACGTCTTCATCGTGGGCCGCGAAGCAGGGCGCCGTTCATTCTCTGATTCGGTGTCGGGCGTGTTCACAACTCGGAGTTCCTCGTCGCAAGGGCCCGCATGACCTCCTGATCACCGAGATGCTCTCCTGTCGGCGTCCCGATCTTCACGATCGATCGGACCAGCCGGAGCTCCATCCGTTCGGCGGCCCGTGTGGACGGGCCGTCGAGCACACGGGCACGATCCAGGTCGACGACCCACGCCGGCTCGCCGTGGTCGTCCGACAGCAGGATATTCCTCGCGTTCAGGTCGACGTGGTACACACCGGCCTCGCCGAGTAAGCGGATGAGGTCGCCCGCCCGCGCCATGCTGCGTAACCAGCCTCGCGTACCGTCGTGATCGTGCAGAAGGTCGGCCAGCGTTCTCACGTCCGGTACCGCTTCGGTGACGAGATCGCACCGGTACGACACGTTTTGCACGTAGGTCGCACCGGCGACGGGCGCGGGTGTCCGGATCCCCCGCGCGCGACTTGCCTCGATCGCTGCGATCTCTCGGAAGGGTCGCGGGGTGCCCCCGCGCATGTAGCGGTCCTCCATGTGCATTGCCATCGCCCCGCCACGACGATAGTGCCGGACGGCCCACCGCATACGACTCTCCGGACCGGGTAGCGGGGCGGGCACGGAGTGAACCTGGCCTCGACCGGGAAAGTCGACCCGGTCGGACTGTCGGGAGGCCCACCCGTGGAGCGTATCGTTCTCGAGAACGCCCTCGGCCCAGTCGGCAGCTGCGGCCCAGGTGACCGCGTCCCCTCCGGGGTGACGTCGGCGCAGGTACCCGTCGGGTGTAGGCACGGAAGCCATCGAAATCAGGGCCGGGCCGTCAGGCTCCGGTCTGGGCCTCCGGTACCTCGACGAGGTAGACGCCGGGACCATCGATCGTCTTGCCCTTCGCCTTGATCCGGAAGGTGTACTGACCCGAGTGCGGGAAAAGCACCTCGTGCATGGGTACGATCACCGGTGTCTTGGCTGGCGCCTCGAACTCCGTCGGCTTGCGAACCTCGGTCTCCACGTCGAGGACGCGCTCGGAAAACGGCTCCGTCTCGTGGTCGAGCGTGACCTGGAAGCGATAACGACCGTAGTCCTCCCGATCCCATTCGATCACGATGACGAGGACCATGTGATCCTGGAGAGCCGGGAATCCAGGTGCCGGCAACGAATGAAAAACGCCGTGGACGTCCAGGCGCCCGTCGGGCCTCGGCTGCGCGTCTTCGCAGAGCGCTGCGAATCGAAGCTGCATGAGAGTCTCTCGTGGTTAGTCCGTGGTGTGGCCCCAGCCACCGCCACCGGGTGAGCGGATACTCACGATGTCGCCCGCCTCCACCCAGAAGGTGTCCTTTCCGCGCAGGGCCCGCTCCTCGCCGTCCCGGATCAGAACGTTCTCGCCCGTAGCACCATCCTCGCCGCCTTGAGCGCCGGCGGGCCCGCGCTCTCTGCGCTCACACAGGAGTGCGACCCGTGCCGGACCCATGACCTGAAGGTCACGCCGGAGTCCATCGCCACCCCTGTGCCTTCCGGCACCGCCAGACCCTCGCCGGATGCCGTATTGCGTGATCCGGAAGGGGTACGCGTGCTCGAGTGCCTCGACCGGTGTGTTCAGCGAGTTGGACATGTGCACATGGACACCACTCAGACCTTCACCGGTCGGCCCCGCACCCATGCCCCCGCCCACGGTTTCGTAGTACGCGAAGGGCTCTCCGGTTCGGGGGTCGATGCCACCGACCGTCGTGTTGTTCATCGTGCCCTGCGAGAGCGCCGGAATCAGTTCCGGCAGGGCGACACCGAAGGCCCGGAACAGCACATCGGTGATTCGCTGGCTCGTCTCGACGTTCCCCGCAGCCACGGAGGCTGGCAGTGCCGCATTCACGACACTGCGCTCCGGTAGATCGAGCGATACCGCGGACATGGAACCTCCGCCGGCGGGAAGGGGCTCACCGAGCAGCGCTTCCACGACACAGCGCACCACATACCGGGTGGCGGACGAGGTGATCGCCGCGACCGCATTCACGCCACCGGGCACCTGCGGAGACGTGCCCTCGAAATCGATCCGAAGTCGGGAGCCCTCGAGTACGAGACGCGCCTGAATCGGGATCGGGCCGGACCCGAAGCCGTCGTCTTCGAGGATGTCCGCACCTTCGTAGACACCGTCCGGGATCAGGTCGAGACCCGCTTCCACGAGCCGGTCTGCGTACGCGATGAGCGCGTCCATGGCAGCGAGCGTCTGGCTCGTCCCCCGCCGCTCCGCGATCTCCAGAAGGCGCGTTGCGCCGGTGTGCAAAGCTGCGACCTGTGCGTCGAGGTCTCCTGCGCGCTCGACGGGCGTGCGAACGTTCGCGAGCAGCAGCGCCCAGACCTCCTCGTTCCGGACTCCCTCACGGTACAGGCGGATGGGGGGGATGCGCACACCTTCCTCGAAAATCTCGCGGGCCAGCGGCATCGAGCCGGGGGTGGAGCCACCGACGTCGGAGTGGTGCGCCCGGGACGCCACGTACCCCATCAGCGAACCATCCGGGTCGTGCACGGACGAGATCAATGTGATGTCGGGGAGGTGGGTGCCCCCGCGAAACGGATCGTTCAGGCAGATGATGTCACCCGGTGCGATCGCTCCGAGCTCCTCGAGCGCGGAGGTTACGCTCATCGGCATGGCACCGAGGTGCACGGGCATGTGATCGCCCAGCGATACGGCCTCCCCCGAGGGGTTGAAGAGAGCGCACGAGTAGTCGCGACGCTCCTTGATGTTCGGGGAGAACGACGCCCGCTTAAGGGCGGCGCCCATCTCCTCGGCGAGAGCGGTGAAGAGATGCCGAAAGACTTCCAGTTCGACCGCGTCCGGCCCGTCGTGTTGGCTCACCAGGGCTCCGGTTTATCTGAAGACCGATCACAATTATCTTACAGGGCTGAAGCTAAGACGTTGGAGCGGCGCGCTGAAGGCGCGCACGACAAGACCCGTTAAGGAGGACGATTTGTCGCACGAAAAGCTCAGGGAGCGTGCACGCGACGAGCTGTTCAGCCACGTGCATCGCTGCGGTGTCCTGCAGGCCGCTGAAGAAGATCAGCGGCACTGGATGGACGAGACCATCGACTACATCGGGGAGCGCTATCCCGATTTGACCGATGCCGACCTTCGTGGACTCCACGAGATCGGGATCCGGTTCTGCAAGCCTGCGATCGGGCACGGTGAAGCCACGACGCGCATGGTGGAGGAAGCCGTCAGCTAGGACGGGTTCATGCACTGCTGCCGACGGCAGCACGGGGGCCGGAGCGTACGTCGCTCCGGCCCTTGGTGCGTCGGGACGTCATCGTTCGGGGCACGCTGGAGTCATTTCGGTTGACGCGTGGCCGAGATTCGGTATAATTCCGCCCACTTTTTTGTCGGGCAGAGCCGACAAGCCCTTGGTTCGCAAGGGTTTTCGAGTGATGTCAGACAGTAATCAGGGGGAGGACGTGGGCAACGCGTTGCAGCTCGACAACGAGAAGCAGCTGCTGAAGCATTACTACGCCGGCCAGCAGATGGAGTCTCCGAACGGAGGCTTCCTGATTCGGCTGGGTATCCGCCCGCAGGACAGTGGAAAGGCCATCGCGATCTTCGAGTGCAACGTGTCCTGGATCCGCTACGAGATCACCATCCCCAAGGCCACGCGTACCGAGCGCAAAAAGGTCAAGGACGCGCTCACGGCCGGTCAGGACCCCGTCTGCCCACGGCATGGATCCTTCGCGCGGCTCGTTCGGGCAGGCAAGGATCTGGTCTGTAGCGATTGTGGCGTCGCGTACGGGAAAGTCTGACTCCCTTTCCGGGTTTGGAGGCCGATCGGGCGGTGGTACGGGTCGGGTGCGAGCATTAGGTTTGCCCGCATGAAGCACGGTGTGCGATCACCCGCGGCCCGTTCCGGAGCCTAGCAGATGCCCGAAGGGTTCCTCTCCTCCGAGGAATACGACGAGCAGGCTCACCGGCTCTACAACGACGGTGACTACGACGGGGCCCTCGAGATGCTCAAGGAGGGCCTGTCCATCTACCCCAACGCCGTCGATCTCTGCGTCGGCCTTGGATACGCGAGACTCGCCCGAGAAGAGTACGCGTGGGCTCGCAAGGCGTTTGAACGGGCGGTCATTCTCGACGCGGGGCACGAGGATGCCTTGGTGGGCCTCGGCGAGACCCTTCTGCGGTTCGGTCAGCGAGACGAAGCACTTCGCCTCTTCAACGAGGTGGCGGCGATGGGCTTCGACGACGACATCGAGCTCATGCTCACGATCGGTCGAGCGCTCTATCGTGCGGCGCTGTACGCGGAGTGCCGGGACGTGTTCGCGAAGGCGGCGGCAAGCCGGCCCGACTCGGCGGAGGCCGCAGCATCGCTGGGGTACGCACTGCATCGGCTCGGAGACGACGTGGGCGCGGGCCGTCAGGTCCGTCGCGCGCTCCGACTTGATCCCGATCTCCACGAGGCGCGGATCTACCTTGGCCATCTGCTCTACGACCGCGGTGACTGGGAGGGATCGCTTCGTGAGTTCGAACGCGTGCCGCCTCAGGAGCACTGGGATCCTCTCGCCGTGTGGCGGCTGATGGAGCTCAAGCGCACGCTGTGGCACATGGACTCGGGAGACCCTCGACTCTCTCCGTGGGGTCAGCGTCTTCACGAGCTGGAACAGCTGGAAGACCCCATCGATCGCCTCCTCGCCGACGTCGAGTCGAGGATGGGCGCGGTTGATCCGAGCAACTACTTCGATCCGAGTCAGCTGGAGCTGTTCGAGCGGAAGACGGAGGGGACGGAAACGTCACGGGTTATCCGACTTGCCGATGGGCACCTCCTGCGCGGAAACTGGATGGATATCGTGCGGCAGATGCGCGACCAGGCCGGCTTCGGACACGAGAGTGTTCAAGACTACATGCGCCGACTTGCCGAGCGCTGGCTCGAGCAGGCCGGGGTGAAGGTGCCCAGCACGGATCCCGAGTCGTTCCTCCGAGCTGCGGTCGAAGCCGGACTCATTCGTCTGGAATTCGAGGAGTAGGCCCATGTCGAATCACGTGCTCGAGCGTTTTCATCGAGCGCTCATCGAGGAGATCCAGACTCAACGGCCGGAGTACCTGACCGGTCCGTTCACGGTCGCGGAGATCTATCAGAATCTCGTTCCGTACGGGTCGCACCGGGATCGAATCGGGGTCGAGATGAACGGCGACTATGAGGATGCGCTCATCCGCCTGCTTGCGGGTGAGGGTGGGTACCTCGTCCTCGACTCTGAGGCGGCGCTGCAGGCGCTTCAGGCCGAAGTTCAGAGCAGCAACCCCATCACCGGGATGTATCGCGATTTCGCGGCTGCCGACGTCCGGCTCAACCCGGAGCACCTGGACCTGTCGGCAGGCGCGATGGATCACCTCCCGGATCGAGAGCAGGACCCTGTGGCCATGACCTCTCTGGCCCCGAGCGCCGCGCCCCCAGGAGAGTTGGGGATCGTTCCGCCCGGGGCGGAGATCTTGTCGGATGGCGAACCAGCCAGCGGACAAGACGCCGGTGCTGGATCAGGCGAGGGGTCGTCGGAGCAAGACCCGCTGGCTCCTGAATTCGGCGAGCCGGCGTCCGGTGCAGATGCCTTACAGTGCCGCTGGTGCAGCGAGGCTCTGCCGGTCCGGTCGCCGATGAACTTCTGTCCGTTCTGCGGCAGGGATCAGAACCTCACCCCGTGCGGCTCGTGTGGGTCGGAGCTTGAGCCGGGTTGGCACTTCTGCGCTCTGTGCGGCGCGAGCACCGCTACGTAGGGGTGGCTGGTTGACGATGCGGCGACGGTCCGTCGTCGCCCTCCTGCTCCTGATCTCGAGCACGGGGTGTGAGCCGATCGACCCGACGCTTCGTCCCGATCCTCAGTTGATATCCGAGTTGGGGCTCACCGAGTCCGACCGAGTCCATACCGTCTCGCTCGCCTCGGGTGTCGACGAACGCGCCGAACCTGACTCCATCGTCGTTCGACCCGGTGACTATCTTCAGTTCGTCTCGTCGGACTGGATGGTTCACGAGGTGCATTTCGACTCGGTAGACATGGATGAGCGGGCGCGATCGTTCATGGCTCTCACCGACCAGATGGACGCTCCACCGCTCCTCCAGCGGGGAGCTCGATTCGTGGTGTCCTTCCGGGACGCGCCCCCGGGCAGGTATCCGTTTCGGCTCGAGGGGAATCGAGGCCCCGGACGGGGTGTGATCGTGGTGGCGCCGCCTTCCGGCATGCCGTAATCTGCCGAGCGTTTTCCCCCGCCCGTTCTACGCCTTCACCCGGTCTCCATGCCACGCATCGCACTCATTCCCGGTGATGGAATCGGGGTCGAAGTCGTCCACGAAGCACGGCGCGTCCTCGAGTTTGTAGCCGAGGCCGAAGGTGCGGATTTCGAACTGGTGGATTGGGATCTCGGTGCGGATCGATTCCTTCGGGATGGAATCACGATCACGGACGAGGAGTTCAGGTCGCTGGATGAGGAGCACGATGCCGTGCTTCTGGGCGCGCTTGGTGATCCGCGGGTTCCGAGCAACCAGCACGCGAAGGACATCCTGCTGGGCATGCGCTTCAGGCTCGACCTCTATGTGAACTTCCGTCCGTGTGTGCTGCTCTCTCCGGAGTTGTCTCCGCTGGCGTCGGCCCACACGCCGCTGCGTCTCGAGATCTTTCGGGAGAACACGGAGGGTGAATACACGGGTATGGGTGGAGCGATGAGGGAAGGAACCGCCGCTGAGGTGGCCGTGGAGGAGAACATTGCCACCCGGCTCGGGGTCGAACGGATCATCCGAGCGGCCTTCGAGTTCGCTGATTCGCGGGGCCGGAATCGTGTGACGCTGGTCGACAAGGCCAACGTGATGCGTTTCGTGGGTGGCCTTTGGAGGCGGGTCTTCGCCGAGGTCGCCGACGAGTTTCCGGACATCGAGACCGACGCGATGTTCGTCGACGCGATGGCCATGGACCTCGTTCGTCGGCCGGAGCGGTACGAAGTCCTCGTGGCCTCGAACCTTTTCGGCGATATCATCAGTGATCTCGCCGCAGAGATCACGGGAGGTCTCGGCATGGCCCCATCCGCGAACATTCACCCCGGCCGCAACGCGCTTTTCGAACCGGTTCACGGTTCGGCGCCGGACATCGCTGGGCAGGGCCGGGCGAACCCGGTGGGAGCGATCCGCTGTGTGGCGCTGATGATGGACCATTTCGGATTTCATGATGCCGGCGAGCGCATCGAAGCAGCCGTCGTGTCGTCGTTCGAGAGCGGGGAGACGACGCCGGATCTTGGCGGATCTCTCTCGACGACCGAGGCTGCGACGGCCATCATCGAACACCTGCGTGCGGCGTATGCCGTGCGAGCCTGACCTCGAGATGCGATGAGCAAACGACGAACGATCGGTCAGATCCTCAAAGGGCTCGGGCGAATCACGGAAGACGATATCGCGCTGGCACTTGAGTATCAGAGAGATCACGGCGGCTTCTTCGGTGAAGCGTTGATTGCGAAGGGTGTCATCACCCCTGAAGAGCTCGAGTACGGGATCGCGTCACAGTTCGACCTTCCATTTGTGAATCCGGATCCTGCCTCGATCGATCTTGGCGCCGTGTCACTTGTGTCCGCGGAGTGGGCGCTCACGCACAACATGCTCCCGATTCTTCAAGTGGGTGACGAACTCAGGGTCGTCACGGACTCGCCGATGAAGGAGGGCGCCGTCGAGCACTTGCAGGCCCTGACGGGATGCCAGGTCTCGCTCTCGCTATCCTCGCCCACGACGGTTCGGGATACGATCCGTCAGGTTTATGCGATGGCGAGCGCGTCGGACGAACAGCCGGGCGCACCGATCGACCTGAGTGAGGCGATCGGAGTCGTGATGCTGCGGGAGAGCCCCCGATTCGGGATTTCCGTTCGAGGTGCGCGTGCCCGCTTTTGGTGGGAAGAGGATGGGATCATTCGCCGGCGTCCTCTGTCGGGCGACTGGCGCGGTGATCTGGAGCGGTGCCTCTCTCCGTCACTGTCCGAGGTGTCGGCTGATGGCCCTCGGTCGAAGTGGGACGCGCAGCTCACGAGCGTTGGTACGGCGATGCGCGTGCAGGTTGACTCCCTGGTGGATGAATCCGGTCGCGAGGTTCTTTTCGCTCCCGTGACGCAGCCGGAGTCGTTGAGAGATCGGTTCCCGGGTCCTGCGGAGGGCCTCGTCGCGGAGGTCCGTTTGCTCGCTCGCGCCGGGACGGCCCGGTTCATCGTGCAGACCGAGCCGGACGAACTGTGCCGTGATATCCTCCCCCACCTGCACGAACTGATGCTGGATCCCTCGTGGCGGAGCGTCTACGTCCATTCGCACGAGCGCGAGTCTGCAGACGAGACGTTTTCCATCCGGGTGTCCGACGATCCGGCGGAATGGATCGATGAGTTGAATGCACTGCGTTCCTTCCTTTTCGATGTGGTGACTGTGGATCTGGTGGGTGGCGACCAACGTTGGGCAGAGGCTGCCCTCGACATGGCGGCGGTCGCGTTCCTCTACTGGCCCTTCGAGGATGACACCACCGCGGCCCACAAGGCTGGCGTCCGCTGGGTGCTGAAGGTCGAACGGTACGACGAAGATGCGCTACGCTGGTCACTGGAGGCGCTCAAACGATGACGAAGAGACACGAATCGAGGCACGCGGAGATCCCTGAATGGCTCAGATAGATCAATTCCTGAAGGTCCTCGTCGAGCAGGGAGGCTCTGATCTCCACCTCACCGTGGGGTCGCCCCCGATCATGCGAGTCCAGGGTCACCTCCAGCGGATCAAGTTCCGCGAGCTGTCCCAGTCGGACATGGAGGCTCTGATCTACGAGATCATGGAAGAGGACTGGCGTATCAGCTTCGTCGAAGATCTGGACTACGATTTCGCCTACGAGATCGAAGGGCTCGCCCGCTTCAGAGCGAATGTCTTCTGGCAGAGAAAAGGTCTCGGTCTCGTCATGCGGACGATTCCCGAAAAGATCCTCACGGCCGACC
>CALHIO010000063.1 GCA_938030915.1 uncultured Gemmatimonadota bacterium | reverse complement strand
CGCGAGTCCACCCTCACCGTCCTGCCACCCGATGCGCCCGTTCCCGTCGGCGTCGACGCCGTTCAGGATTGCGTCCGTGAGCGTCGTCAGCTCGACGAGCATCTCCGCCGCAGCCTCTGCGGTCTCAGCCTCCTGGATGCTCTCCGCGAGCTCGATCGCGCCTTTAGCGTGCGTCGCGGCGCTCCGCGCCGCCGTAGTGACGTGCACGGCGTGGGTCTTCACCGCGTCGGACGCGCCCTCGGACGCCGCCGAGAGCTCCGTGTGCTGTGCAGCCCGTTCGGATGCCAGAATCACGCCGTACCCGAGCCCCGGTCCACCCTCTACACGACTCGGGTCGAGCGCATGGATCACGTGGGCCATGTGCCGCTGCATCCCTTCCAGGCTCGACGGATCCCGACCCGCAAGGGTGGCATGCTGCTGGGCGATTTCGGCTTCCGCGACCGCTGCCGGGAGTAGCCCCATACCGTCAGGTGTGCCACGAAAGGCGTCAGCCGCATGGCCGATGTGCGCGTGGACAGGATTCTGGGCGGCCGCTCCGACCGACATGAGGGCCAGCGCGAAGAGCGCGGTTCCTACAGCGCGGGAAGCGGAACGAGTGTCGAAATGCATGAAGTCCTCCATTGGGCGATGACGCTCGGGAAATATCGGCGTCCCGAGAAGCTGAGCAACCGGGATGCCTTCGGGGTCGATAGCCCAAAAAGAAGAAACCGGGGCCGGCGCTGAGCGCCGACCCCGGCAGGTCCTTCGTGCTCTCGTCAGAGAGCGCCCGTCCTCAAGACTCGGTGATCGTAATGACGTCCGATTCCGAGATGTTCGGGTTCGTGTCCACTTCCCCTTCGGGGATCGGGAAGCACAGATCACGCGTCAGCAGGTGCGAGCCAACCGCCTCGTCACCGCTGATCTCTTCGAGCGGCTGCAGGTCACCAGGCACGTTGTTCACGTACCAGCGGCGCATCGCCGGAAGGCGACGTCCCTCGAGCCACATCTCGATGGCATGCTCGCGCTTGAGGAGCGTCATGGCTTCCGCCTCGGTCGCCGGAACGGCTTCCGTCGCGACACCCGCTGCCGTACGCAGCGCGTTGATGATCGCCATACCGGCGGCGATATCGTTGTTGTTGGTGATCTCGTTCTCGGCGATGATCAGCTGCATCTCCTCGTAGCTGGAGAGCTCGATGTTCGCATCATCGCTCGTGTACTTCGTCTGCGGGTTCCACGGGATCACGCCGCAGCACGCGGACGCAGCATCACCGTTCTCACCGGACACGCGCCAGGAGACGCGGGGATCGGTGTCCGCAACACCACCCGTCTCCGGGTTGTACTCCGCGATCCAGGTGAAGAGCTGTGAATGTGCCTTGTACGGCTCGGCCTTACCGGCCACGTAGATCCGGTTGGCCTGGTTGTCATCACCGATGCTGAAGTACTGGGCGTCGTAGCTGAAGCCGGCCGGAATGGTACTGGCGTCGGCCACAGCAGATGCCCAGTTGTCCAGCATGACGTGTGCCGCCGCACGACCCGCTACAGCCGCCGTGGCGACGTCACCGGACCCGATGGCGGCGGCCTGCGTGAAGTACGCGATCGCGTTCGTCAGATGGCTATCCGAATTGGCTTCCGCGGGACCACCGTCGTACACGGCCTGGCACATCTGCTCTCCGAGCAGACGGCTGGTGTAGCCTGCGTACAGATAGGCGGTCGCCAGGACATCGGCGTCCCGGTCGGCAGGATCGAGGTCTTCGATCCGACGGATCGCCTCGTCAGCGAGGAAGCGCGCCTGATGCGCCCTCGACCACTGCCCGGCGACCTGATCGAACAGGAGCTCGCCACGCTGCTGCTCCGGCGTGATGCCGAAGCTGCCCGTCGACCCGGAGGGATGAACCTCACGGGATACGGCGGCGCTCGTATACGCAATCCAGTTCAGCGCATCGGCGAGCGAGCGGCCCGCACCGTTGACCAGGGCCTCCGTTGCGGCCCCGTCCACGATGAGGCGGGCGTCCGTCGGACCGGGGTTGATGACCTGCGTGTCACATGAAGCGGCCGCCATCACAAGCCCCAGCGACATGAATCGCGCGAGGTGCCTCGGGGCAGCCTTGTAGTTGATTCTAGTCATTAGTCTGTCAGCTCCTAGAAGACGACGCGCAGCGCGACGGTCCACGTCGCAGGCGCCGGGATGTGCTCACTGATCGACGTGACCAGGAATGCCCCCGAGCTCGCGCCGTCGCGGCTGATCGGATTGTTGTCGTTGTTTCCACCCATCTCTGGGTCGAAGTGCGTCCACTCGTCGTTCGTCCAGCGGAAGATGTTCCGTCCGGCGACGGTCAGCGTGGCACCCGAGGCACCCGGAACCCAAGACTCCGGGAGAGGAGCCTGCAGGGAGACTTCACGGATCTTGAAGAAGTCCGCGCTCTCCGTCCAGAAATCCGTGTCGGACAGACCCGGGTCACACTTCGCGCGCTGAAGCGCGGTCAGCTGGCCACGACCTGGCGACGTGGAGCGAAGCGGTGCCTCTCCGGCGATCTCGTACACCTCGTTGCAGCCCGCCCACACGACCGAGCGACGCACAGCGTTCTGCGCGACACCGGCCGGGACGAAGTGGCCACCCTGATACTCACCACGGGCGCTCAAGCGGAGGCCCGCCGGCAGGGTAAGCGTGGTGTTCAGACCGACGATGTCCGTCGGCGAGTTGGGACCGATGATGCAGTCCCGGTCGACCTCCGGCTCGGCGAGCGCATCCGGATTCGTCACGCACTCACCGCGCATGACAGGAGCCGGCTGGCCGTCGATGATCCAACCACCACCCGTCGAGAACTCCGGAACCTCCGCAGGGAGACCGACTTCGGAGTTGTTCGTCGAGTAGGAGCCACCGAGGTCCCACGCCCACGTGTCGCCCTCGAAGACGGCCGTGTTGATCGTGAGCTCGATACCCTTGTTGCTGATCTCACCCACGTTGTCGAGCTGCGCGGGCCACCCACCGTTCGACGCGGGCTGGCGCACTGCAAAGAGCGCATCCGTCGTCTTCTGATCGTAATAGGTGAAGTCGACCTGCACGCGGTCCTGGAAGAAGCTACCGTCGAAGCCGAACTCGAGCTCGGAGGTCCGCTCCGGACCGAGTTCCGCGTTGCCCAGCACGCCAGGGTAGAAGGCGGGGTTCGGACCCCAACCCACGCCCAGATACGTCTGAACGGCGTCGAACGCGCCAGGCG
>CALHIO010000062.1 GCA_938030915.1 uncultured Gemmatimonadota bacterium | reverse complement strand
GCTCTTCCTCGGCTTCTTCCTGTTCGGCTTTCTGATGTATTCGGGGCTCTATGCCGCCGTCGGTGCGATGTGCAACACCGACGAGGAAGCCCAGCAGGCTCAGTTCCCGATGATCATGCTCCTCGTGGTTCCGATCGTCATGGTCACGCCGATCATCCAGGCCCCGAACACGCCGATGGCGACCGGGCTGTCTCTCTTTCCGCTCTTCTCACCGATCCTCATGTGGGCGCGAGTGTCCGGAGGAGGTGTGCCTGCCTGGCAGGTCACGCTCTCGTTCGTCTTGATGGCCCTGATGGTCTGGTTCATCGCGTGGGTCGCGGGACGCATCTACAAGGTGGGGATCCTGATGTCCGGAAAGCGGCCGACGTTGCCTGAGCTGTGGCGGTGGGTCAGGGAGGCGTAGCACACCTCGATCCATCCGACTGCGATTCCCTTCGGAGGCCCTAGCGGCGCTCGCGATTCCCCCTACTCGGGATCCGGCAGTGTCGACCTGAGCAGTGCCTGAAGCTGGCGGTCGTCGAAGCTGCGTGCCTTGGCGACCGCCTCTTCGTAGCTGTCCTCGATGATGATCCACGTCGTCTCGGTCGCGTCCTGAGCCTCGCTGCCCGGCGGGGGCTCGAACCGGAGCCGACCCCGGTAGCCTGCTGACGGGTGCCGGTGGTCCTCGAAGTCGAGGTACGCGTCCCAGATCAGGCCTTCGTGCGCGATCGTGGCGACGTGCACGCCAGGCTGAGGGTTCGACGACAAACGGGTCATGGTCTCACGTTATGCGCAGAACGGTGGCGCGTACAGCACACCCTCGTTCGTTGCTACTCCGCGTTCCGGTCGCGGAGCGTGCGTCGCGCTACCCGCAGCGCTTCGCGCATCTCCCGGAGTTCGGATTCGCCGAGCTCTTCATGGCCGTACCGGCCTCGCAGGTACAGGTCCACGACTCGCTCCGCGGCTCGCGCGGTCGTCGACCGCTCGGACCGGATCCGCTCCACGAGGGCAAGTGGTGTGAGGCCGGGCGTGACGCCGACACCCGCGCGACTCGAGGCAGTCCGGAGTTGCAGGTACATCTGCGTAGCGGGGTCGAATGCGGGGCCGGCCGTACGAACCCAGAACCACCCCGCCGCGGCGAGGAGGAGCAGGGCGAGTACGCCCCAGGGACTGCGACCCGCCTCTTCGGTAGAGGTGATCGTACCCGCGAGTTCCTCCTCGAGCGTCCGCGTTCCCAGCAGTCCGGAGAAGATCCCGACCTGGTCGTCGATGGAGTAGTCGAGGACCCACTTGTTCCAGCGGTGCTGCACTCCGTCGAAGAGGATGCGGCCGGGCCAGAACCACGACGACACGATCTGCGTCGTGCCCACGCCGGCGGGGGTCGGGTCGAACTCGACCCAACCGTACCCGGGGAACCACACCTCGACCCAGGAGTGCGCCTCGTTCTGCGTGACCACGAGGTAGTTCCCGAAGTCGTTCCACTGCCCGCCGAGAAAGCCATTCACGTTCCGCGCTTCGATCCCGATCGCGCGCAACATGACGACCATCGCCGTGCTGAAATATTCACAGTGGCCGGCACGCCGCTCGAACAGGAAATGAGAGAGCGTCGTCTCACGGGCCGTGGCCGGAAGCTCCCTCGTGTAGGTGAAGGTCTGCAGCCAGTCGCGGATCGCGACGGCCTGGTCGTAGCGGTTGTCGAGGCCCGCTGTGAGGGAGTCGGCGAGCTCGACGATCGCCGGGTCGAGACGCCTCGGAAGCTGAAGGAAGTGGTCGTCCGACGGCCGGTAGCCGCGAGCCGGCTGCCTGAGCTCTTCCGCAGGAGGCGGGCCGGTCGGTGCCCACGACGTGTATGCGGGCTGACCGCGCCCCCAGTAGACGAAGTCGCCTGCATTGTCGAAGAGCGGCTGGATGCCGTTGTCCGAGTCGATCTCGAGCGCCGGGTGGAGCGCGAAAAGCACCCGGGTGTCGAGCGCCGAGCCGAAGATGCGCTGCTCCACGACGTCCTGTTCCCATCGATCCCTGTACCATGACGTCGGGGCCGAGGAGGGGGGCAGGTTTTCGGACCGCGTCCACCGCACACCGTCGAACCGGTCGTATGACCGTCCGCGCCAGTGCAGGCCCCCGAGTCCGGACGGAGGACCATCGGGAAACTCGACGCGAAGCACGATCTGCGGATTGCCCAGAATGGTCGAGCCGTGCTCGCCGATCGACACCTGATCCGAGAAGCCGGCGATCGACGTCGCCATCGTCTCGCCGCGTCCGGCCCACCCCTGCGACACGCGTGGGAAGGTGACGAAGACGAGGAGGGCGACCGTCAGAATCAGTCCTGACAGCGCGCCCATCGTCCCGAGCAGACTGCGACCGAGTGGCACCTCCCGGATCTCGTGACGCTCGGATTGGCGGCGTAGATGACCGACCATGAGCGCGATCGTCGCGAGACCGATGTACGACACGAAGGCGACCAGGAAGAGCACACCCGGCCGGTACGCGGTCGAGGCCAGGATGAGCGCGAACGAGAGCGCGTACAGCCGGAGGTCGTTCGGAGCCTCCAACGACCGCAACGCTTCGGCCGCAAGCAGAAGAAGGAGCAGGTCGACGACCGGAATGACGATGTCGTCCTGGATGACGAAGACGTGCCAGAGGGCTCGGACTACCAGCAAGGTGGCGAGCGGGAGCCAGAGTCGTTCCATCCTCGTGGAACGCTCCCGGTCCGGATGCCAGAAGAGCGCGGTCCCGAGTGCGAGGGTGGCGAGCAGCGCGGAGACCGGTTCGAAGCCGGCACCCCCCGCGAAGGCAACGAGGCCCGCCAAACCCATGAGCACCGCAAGCCGTCGATGGACGAGTCGGAGGTTCACGATGCCTCCTCGCCCCGACCGAGGCGGGCCAGTCGCCCCACGACGAGCGCGTCACCGAAACCCGGGCGGGCGTCGATGCCCACCAGGATGCAATTCGACGGCGCCACCGGAGGAGACGGGGCGGGCGCGTCGAGTTTGAAGTCGGCTCGCGCGAGCACGTCGAGCGCGCGCTCCAGCTGGCCCATTCCGTCGGCAGGTTCGAGGATGTCCTCTCCGGCAACGAGCGCGAAGGGTCTATGCTGGGTCACAGCTCGGGCGGCGAGTGAGGCGGCGACTTCGACCGCGACTTCGGCGGCCTCTCCGGGCTCACCCCTGAGATCGAGGCAGATCCAGCGTGTCTCCGCTCCGTCCCGTTCGTACTCGCGGAGCACAGGCGCTCTCATCCGTGCGGACGACTTCCAATGGATGTCACGTGAGTCGTCACCGGCCCGGTAATCCCGGAGGCTACGATATTCTCCGCGCGACCCGGACGCGCCCCGGAGCGACACACCCGTCCGAGGCACCTTCCCGGCTCCCGACGCCGGTTCACGGACGGCCCGGTCGGTGCGAGGCCAGACGATGATCTCGCCCGGGATCTGGATGTCCCGCTCTTTCCGGAACAGTCCGAACGGGAAGCCCGTCGAGAGCGTGATCGAGTCGAGCGGATAGATCCCTCTCCGCACGAAGCTGTTCACGGATTTCGCGGTGGCGTGCCCACCCGGATGTACGTGGGCAAGGAAGGCTTTCTCCGGAAGTCCTTCTTCGGAGATCTCGACCGCGAGGGAGGGGAGGCGCCGCTTGTGATTCGTGATCTCGTAGACCAGACGGAGGTCGTGACCGACGGTGACCGCGCGAGGCGCTCGTCGTTCGACGCGCAGCCCCCGGATCGCCTGCTCGGAGAGCCAGCCGCTCACGGCGATGAAGCCGAGCATCGCACCGAGCAACAGATAGAGAAGGTTGTTGCCCGTGTTCATCGCCGCGAAGCCGACGGCGGTGGTCCCCACCGTGAAGACGACGCCGCCGGAGGTGAATCGGATCCGGCGCCACGCGCGGATGCGGGCCCATGTTTCGCGCAGGGCCGATGCGCTTCGGCGGACCACGTCGAGCAGACTCGGTCGGGCAGTCGCGCGAGACGTCACCGTATCAGACCGGTGCCTCGACCTCGTCCAGAATCCCTTCGAGGATCGCGGCGGCTTCGTCGTGAACGTCGAAGGTCGTGCCCGTGGCTCCGGCGGGCAGGATCCGGTGGGCGAGGCAAGGCACGATCAGCTCCCGGACGTCGTCCGGCACGAGGTAGGTGCGACCATGCGTGAGCGCGTAGGCCCGCGCCGCGCGGAAGACCGAGATGTTACCGCGAGGGCTCACGCCCATGCGCAGCTTGGTCGTGGTGCGTGTCCGCTCGACGATCGCCATGAGGTAATCGAGGATGGCCGGATCGACCTCGACCTCCTCGACCCGGTTCTGGAGCTGGACGACCTGCTGCGGGTTCAGGACCGCACGGAGCCGATCGACCACGGGCTCGAGCGACGCCGACTCGGTGAGAATGCGGCGCTCGGCCTCTCCGTCGGGATACCCGATCGTGACCCGCATCAGGAAGCGGTCCAACTGGCTTTCCGGAAGCGGATAGGTGCCGTGGTGCTCGAGCGGGTTCTGCGTCGCCATGACGAGGAATGGCCGCGGCAGCGCGAACGTCTGATCGTCGATCGTGACGCTCCCGTCCTGCATCGCCTCGAGGAGCCCGCTCTGGGTCCTGGGCGGCGCCCGGTTGATCTCGTCGGCGACGACGACATTCGTGAAGATCGGCCCTTTCCGAATCTCGAAGCTGGTCGTCTGCGGATTGTAGATCGACACGCCGAGCACATCGGACGGCAGAAGGTCCGACGTGAACTGCACGCGCCGGAACCCGAGGCCGAGCGTCTTAGCAAGGGCATGGGACAACGTAGTTTTACCTACGCCCGGGACGTCTTCGAACAGTACATGTCCCCGTGCCAGAAGGGCTGCGAGGGCCAGACGGACGACTTCTTTCTTGCCGTGAAAGACCGTCTCGACCTCCTGGACCAGGTGGTCGAGGAGCTCGAGAGAGGGGCGAGATTCCGTTGTGGGTGCGGCCGCTGTCATGTCGGACAAAAGTCGCGCCTCGCGGGGGTGGGTCGAAGGCGGGAAAGTATAACACCGGGGCGCTTTGGAAGGTTCGCCGCATGGGCCCGTTCTGCCTTGACCGGTCGCCGCGATTTCAGGTAGGTTCAAGCCGTTTCCCGGGGCTCGTTCCGTTTGTCACAAGCCTTGCGTGACGCGGAGAAACCCTACCTTGCGCCCGATTTTGAAGGGCGTCTTGCTGCACCCAGGAGCAGTGCTTCCGACATGAAAACGAACTGGCTGATCGGCGGACTCGCCGGCGTCCTCATGCTGGCGGGCGTCGCGTTCGTACAGGGGGGTGGCGCCGAGGGCGAGGATGCCGCTGCCGCGTCGGGTCAACCCATCGCATTTCCGCACAATCAGCACGCGGGAAGCGAGCCCGGACAGAACCAGATGGATTGCCAGTTCTGCCACTTCTCGGCAGAGCGTTCGGTAGATGCGGGAATTCCCCCAGTCTCGATGTGCTGGGGCTGTCACCAGGTGGTGCAGGGCTCGACGCCCGAGCAGCAGACGGAGATCGCCAAGATCCAGGAGTATGTGGATCACGGTGAGCCGATTCCGTGGAATCGCATCTACAAGATCTCGGACCACGCGCACTTCCCGCACATGCGGCACGTGACGGTTGGTCTCGAGTGCCAGACCTGCCATGGGGAAGTTCAGACCTACGGCGTTCTCAATGAGCGCGACCCTGCCTGGGGTGGAGACAACATGGGTTGGTGCATCGACTGTCATCGCAACCCGGCGGACTATCAGGAAGGCCTGACGGCCACCGACGGGAGTCCGATCGAGCAAGCCTCGATCGACTGCGCCGTCTGCCACTACTAGGGGGGCGCACAGAGATGACGGACGGTATCAAACGGCGCGACTTCCTGAAGGTGCTCGGCGTCTCCGGCGCCGGCGCTACGATGACCGGGTGCGGGCCCGGCGAAGTCGAAAAGCTTCTCCCGTATGTGGTTCAGCCCGAAGAGATCACGCCCGGCGTCGCGACCTGGTACGCGACGACATGCGGCTGCCCGAGCGGGTGCGGCCTCTGGGTGCGCACGCGCGAGGGACGCGCGGTCAAAATCGAGGGCAACCCGGAACATCCGATTTCACAGGGCAGCGTGTGCCTCCAGGGCCATGCGTCGCTGCAGCACCTCTACAATCCCGACCGCTTCGCCGGCCCGATGATCCGGGAAGGCGATCATTTCCGTCAGGGGACGTGGGATGAGGCCGAGCGCCTTTTGGCCTCCCGTCTCAGTCAGGCGACGACGGCCGGCCGCGGCGTGATGTTCCTCGGCGGGCACATGGGCCCGACGATGAGCCGACTGGTGGATCAGTTCCTCGAGGGCGTTGGTGGCTCGAGGGTCGAGTATCACGCGGTCTCCGATGCTCCGCTGCGCGAGGCGACGCGCATCGCGTACGGAGCCGACGAGGTGCCGACGTACGACATCGGCGCGTCGGACTTCCTCCTCTCCTTCGGAAACGACTTTATCGACGACGGCTCGGTCGAGGGTGGACGGGGTCTCTCGCAGATGAGTGGCGTGGATGAGGCCGGACATTCGAAGGGCACCTTCGCGTACCTTGGGCCGCGGCTCTCCACCACGGGGCTGAACGCGGACGAGTGGCTTCCGATCCAACCGGGCTCCGAGGCGATCATCGCCCTGGCGATGGCCGCGCATATCTCCGGTGGCAACGCATCCGGGCCGTACGCCAACCTTCTTCAAGCGTACAGCCTCGCCGACGCGGCGTCCGCGTCGGGGATCAGCGAGGATGCGCTGCGTGACCTCGCCGACCGCTTCGG
>CALHIO010000061.1 GCA_938030915.1 uncultured Gemmatimonadota bacterium | reverse complement strand
GGGTTCCGCTTTCGGAGAGGCGAAAGCAGGCGTTCATTTGTGGTAGATTTAGAAATCAGCACGGTCCATACCGTTCCACGAGTCATCGTCATGACCATCTCTCGCCGACGCTTCATCGAGTCCGCTGCCGCCATCTCCCTCGGCTTTACCGGCCTCGGATGCACCCGCACCGACGCCAACGCCACCGACATCGACCCCGACTTCGGCTTCGGGCCGCTACTCGACGATCCAGACGGAATCATCGCGCTCCCTCGCGGTTTCAGCTACCGGATCTTCTCCCGAGCAGGCGAGACGATGTCGGATGGACTGTTCGTACCCGTCCGCCACGACGGGATGGCGACGTTTCCGGGTCCGGATGGAATGACGCTTCTGGTGCGGAACCACGAAATCGGCCCCGGCGCGGATGCGGAGCAAGGTGCCTTCGGTGCCGATCTCGCTCGCCTCGACCAGGTCGATCGCGGACTCCTGTACGATCCCGGTGACGGGCGCCCCCCGGCACTCGGCGGTACGACCACGCTCCTCTATGACACGCGCAATCAGCGCCTCGTCTCCCACCACCTGAGCCTCGGTGGGACCCTCGTGAACTGTGCCGGAGGCCCGACACCGTGGGGCACGTGGATCACGTGCGAGGAAATCGTGTCCCAACCGGAAGCCGGCTTCACGCGAGCGCACGGCTACAATTTCGAGGTGGTCGCCGGACAGCCCGGCCTGCAGCGCGCGGAGCCCCTCGAGGAGATGGGGCGATTCATGCACGAAGCCGTGGCCGTGCACCCCGCCTCGGGGATCGTGTATCAGACGGAAGACGTGGGCGACGGTCTGCTGTATCGATTCATCCCCAACGTGCCCGGTCGACTCTCCGAGGGCGGCCGCCTGCAGGCTCTGGCGATCGTCGATCGGCCGAGCCTGGATACGCGAAACTGGGAATCTCAGGACGTCTCTCTCCGACAGCGCATGCCGACCTTGTGGATCGACGTCGACGACGTGCGTTCACCCGACGACGACCTCCGTCACCGAGGCTTCGCTGCGGGAGCGGCCCGCTTCGCCCGAGGTGAGGGGATCTTCTACGGCGAGCGTGACGGTTCTGGAGAGGTCTACATCGCGTGCACCAACGGCGGCGCTGCGCGTAAGGGTCAAATCTGGAGATACCGTCCCAGCCCGTTCGAGGGCACGGAGCAGGAGGCGTCGGACCCCGGCTCCCTCGAGCTCTTCGTGGAGCCCAACGACGGCACGATCATCGAGAACGCCGACAACCTGTGCATCGCCCCATGGGGCGACATCATCGTCTGCGAAGACGGCTCGGGGGACGATTACCTGCTCGGAATCACTCCGGACGGCGAGATCTACAAACTCGCGCACGACCTGTACGGCACCGGGGAGTTCGCAGGTTGCTGCTTCTCTCCTGACGGCAGCACACTCTTCGTGAACAAGCAGGTCGAGGGGTGGACCCTCGCGATCACCGGCCCGTGGGCATCCCGGACGTAGATCCGACCTCGGGCACACCCCATTCGGAGAGGGTCTCGCGCGCCTGATCCTGCAGCCGCCTGTCGATCGGGTGGACCGCCCGAAGCGTCAGCGCCTGCCTGAAGGATTCGATCGCGTGCTCCTGACGACCGCGCTTTCGGTGCAGCTGGCCCAGATCGAAGTGGAACAGGATGAACTCCGGCCACGTGTCCACCGCACGACGGAGGTGGTACTCCGCGTTCTCCCAGCTCGTGTCGTACAGCGCATCGTTCCCCATGAATGTCTTGGCGATCATGCGCTCGAACCACGAGAGACTCATGATCTCGTAGTTCAGCTTGCCCAGCATGTTGTGCGCTCCGCCGTGCAGTGAGTCTGCCGCGAGGATCGCGTGCGCGTCCGTGTAGACGGTTTCGGCCAGCCCGACCGCGTACGATGGGCCGGCGTTCATGGCTCGGCGGCCGGCCGCGACGCCCCGCCAGTAGATCCCGTCGACGCCGTCCGGCTTCAACGTCACGGCCCGCTCGGACAGCCGGATCGCAGGATCGAACCAGTAGTTCTGAACTCGGGTGCCCTCCTGCTCGATGCCGACGATGACGGCAGCCCTCGCCGCGCGCCACAGCACCTCGTACTCGGTCGAATCCGTGGCGAGCTGCGCCTCGAGAATGGAGTACGAAAGCGCAGGGTCCCCGGCCATGTATGCCATGTCCGATCGCGCGATCACTCCTCCGAAGCCCGACAGCTGCGCGTTGACACTCATCGGAAGCGCAGCGGACAGGATCAGGGTGAAGAGGGTTCGGCGGTTCATGAGTCGAGAGCGTTGCGGCCTGAGTCGGTCAGGAGTCGACGGACGTTCGCTCCTCCCTGCGCAATGCACAAAGCGGGGCGGCGTCCCCGCCGCCCCGCTCTCTAACCCCTGATCGGGGATTGGTTCGCCGAGTCGTACGTCAGCCGCACTCGGAGTAGCCGCAGATGTGGCACTTCTTGCAGCCCTCCTCGAACGCGAGGTGGCCCGTACCACAATCCGGACAGGTGCCCATGTCGAAGGTCTCGGAGCCGTAGGAGCTTGCCGACGCCTGAGTCTGCGTCTGCGTTGCGCCCTGGGTCGCCGACACCGTCAGCGGAAGATCTTCCTGGACGCCCTCTTTTTCCTGCAGGTAGCGCTCGATCGCCTGGCCGATCGCGTCCGGCACGGAGAGAACCTTGTTGGGCCCGAGGCCGACCGCCCGGTCGCACGAGATGCCCCGGAGCTGATCCTTGACCTGAGAGATCGAAATCCCGGAGCGCAACGCGAGCGACATGAGACGGCCCACCGCCTCGGCATCCGCGTTGGCCGCTCCACCGGCCTTCCCGAGGGTGCAGAAGACCTCGAACGGACGACCATTCACGTCCTCGTTGATCGTCACATACAGATCACCGAGTGGTGAGATCATCTTCATCGTGTACCCACGCAGCGCACCCGGCCGCTGACGCTTGTGTCGCGCGGCGCCCGCCGTCTCGTCACGGTCGAGCAACTCGTCCTTCAGCTGCTCCACCTCGATGCGCAGGTTGTGCGCTTCCTCCCGCGCATCTGCCAGCTGCACCTGCAGCGCAGTCACGTCCTCTGCGCTCTCGGCCTTGGCGTCACCGCTCTGCGTTGCGCCTGTCGAGAGTACCTGGCCCTCGCGCGAGCCATCCCGATACACCGTGACACCCTTGCAGCCGAGCGAGAACGCCAGCTCGTAGATCTGACGCACGTCGTCCTCGGTCGCCTCGCGCGGGAAGTTCGTGGTCTTCGAAATCGCCGAGTCGGTGTGCTCCTGGAAGGCGGCCTGCATCCGGACGTGCCACTCCGGCGTGATGTCGTGCGCCGTGCGGAAGACCTTCTGAATCTCCTCAGGCACTTCTTCGAAGTGGATGTGGCCTTCCTGGGCGATCCGCTCCATGAGTTCGTCGGAGTACCAGCCGCCCTCCTGCGCCATCCGCACGAAGTCGGGGTTCACGTCCGGCATCAGAGAGCCTGCCTGGTTCCGCATGAACGCCACGGCGAAGAGCGGCTCGATTCCACCCGAGCATCCAGCGAAAATCGAGATCGTGCCGGTCGGCGCGACCGTCGTCAGATTGCAGTTTCGAAGCGCGCGCTCCGGACGAATCCGCGTCGAGTCCGTCCGCGTCGCGGCCTCGGCGTCCGGGCCCCAGATCGACTCTTCCCACGCCGGGAAGACGCCGCGGGTCGTCGCGAGCTTCTCCGAGGCGTTGCGGGCCTCTTCGTTGACGAACTCCATCACGCGGCGGCCGAGTTCGACACCCTCAGTGGAATCGTACGGGACGCCGAGACGAACGAGCATGTCCGCCCACCCCATCACGCCGAGTCCGACACGGCGGATGTTCTGCGCCAGGTCGTGAATCTCCTGAAGCGGGTACACGTTGGCGTCGATCACGTTGTCCAGGAAATGCGTCGACAGATGGATCACGGTACGAAGCGCGTCCCAGTCGACACCCTCGTCGGCGCCGGTCCCCGGGCGCGCCTCGTCCTTCACGAACTTCCCGAGGTTGATGCTTCCGAGGTTGCACACGTCGTACGGAAGGAGGGGCTGCTCTCCGCACGGATTGGTCGCCTCGTAGCTCCCGAGCTTCGGTACCGGATTGTACTCGTTCGCGCGATCGATGAAGAACGTCCCCGGCTCTCCGGTCAGCCACGCCCCGTGGATGATCATGTCGAAGATCTCCCGGGCGTTCTCCTGCCCAATGACCTCACCGTCGCGCGGATTCACCAGGTCGTACGACTCCCCCTTCGACACCGCGTCCATGAAGGCATCGGTGATCGCCACGGAGATGTTGAAGTTCGTCACCTGCGACGTGTCGTTCTTGCAGGTGATGAACGAACGGATGTCGGGGTGGTCGACACGAAGGATCCCCATGTTCGCGCCACGCCGGGTGCCGCCCTGCTTCACGACGTCCGTGCTCGCGTCGTAGAGCTTCATGAACGAGACCGGCCCCGACGCCACACCCATCGTAGACCGGACGGTCTCCCCCTCGGAGCGGAGGCGCGAGAAGGAAAAGCCGGTGCCTCCACCCGACTGATGCACCAGAGCCATCGATCTCAGCGTGTCGTAAATCCCGTTCTGGCCGTTCGAAAGCGCGTCCTCCACGGGCAGCACGAAGCATGCGGAGAGCTGACCCAGCGGCCGCCCGGCGTTCATCAGCGTCGGTGAGTTCGGCTCGAACTTGCCGTTGATCATCAGGTCGTAGAACTGACGCGCGATCTCGTCGACGGCCTGTTCGGACGCCCCGTAGTCCCCGTCCACGGCAGCGATCGTCCGCGCGACACGCCAGAACATCGTCTCCGGCTCTTCCGTCGGCTCGCCGGCAGCGTCCTTCTTCAGGTACCGCTTGCCCAGCACGATCCGAGCATTCTCCGTCAGCTCCGCATGCGGAATATCCTCGGGAAGGACGTCGTCGAAGATCACGGATTCTTTACGCGGACGGGGCTGGTGGACGCGGGTCATGTCGCTTCGGTGCTCCATTGTGGAAAAGCGGGGAAAATCGGGGTGTACAGAGTTGAAAAACGGCGGGAATCCTTCTCCCGCCGGTTCTTACTATGTGGAAAACTGCTCAGAAGCCTACCAGATGTTGGGCATCGGGATTGTATGGACCCCATATCTTGTGGTCAAGGTTACATCTTGAGATACCAGATGTTTGTCGGCAAATGCTCATAAACGTCGCGACGCTTCGGTTTATATTCGGTTGACGATCCACCGCCCGCAAGGGGGTTCGCGGCCGGCAAGAGGCCGCGGGCGGAGCCCTCTGAGGCCGTACGGACCCCAGGGAACCGTAGGACGAGTCGGGGCCTCAGACCGCTTCGCGGCAGGACCCGGTCGCTGAACTAGAATGGCAGGCCGACCCGCACGTACCCGACGCTTCCCCCTCCTTCCACCAGGGGCAGCGCAGCCCCGAGCCGAAGACGGAGCTGCACGTTGTAGAGGCCAAGAAGCTCGGCCGTGATCTCGGCACCCACGGATGCGAGAGGGTCACGAAGGCCGTTCTGGAAACCAGTCGGTGTGACGTCCGGCCCCCACGCGTTCCCCGCGTCGAAAAACAGAGATCCGATGACGCGATCCGCATGGACCGGCCACGCCCGGAGCCCCCGGTTGATGAGCCACACGGGGAATCGGTACTCAGCCGTCGCACTCCAGGCGATGCGTCCAAAGCGACGGCCCGACGCGTAGCCCCGCACGGGAAACAGAATGAACCCGCCGCCGAAAAGCTCGAGTCCGGTCAGCTGCTCCTGCTGACCCGACGCACCACCCACTCGATACTGCAACGCCCCGGCACCCGGCCCTCGGGCGACTCCTCCACTCGCCTGAAGCGCCAGGACATGGGAGGCGTATCCCCCACCCCACAGCGGTATTGCACCCCGCGCCCGACCTACGACCTCGGCGAGGGAGCGATCGATCCCGGCGACCGACTGGAGACTGTCCGGAAGCTGCAACTCGCTCTGAACCCGACCCTGAAGAAACACGTTCAGACCACGAGCTGTGCCCATCTGAAAGGCGTGACTGCGCGCCGTGCTGAAATTCAGGGCGATGCGGGCGTTCGCGAGACGGCCTGTCGGACGGGTCAGCGAATACTGGGAACTCTCACGCAGAGCGGTCGTCCACAGCTCGCCGCGCTCCCACGCGAAACCGGCGCCAAGCGTGACGGCCAGATCGTGACGCCACTTCGGCGCCGGAACGGTGATCGAGGCGTCCAGATCCCGACTCCGGTCGAGCACGAGCAACGTGTCCTGGTCGGGCGCATCGCCACCGAGCAGCTGGCCTCCGCTGTCGTACCGCTGATTGACCGAAAGGGAGAGGACAGGGCGCCCCAGTCCGAGGTACGAGTACGATACCCCTCCCTCCACCTTCCCACCCGTCGTCGTGACGCGACCGACCGCGGACCACGCGTGCCGGCCGACAAGGTCGAACCCGGACGACTGCATCCCGATTCCGGCCCCGAGCAGCTCGCGAGCGACCAGTGCCACGTCCGGTGTCTCGATGGCAGGTGCCTGAACGGCTTCGCGCCAGGCGATCTCCCAGTAGGTCGGACCGAGCGTAGGCCCCGGCGAATAACCCTCCACCTCGCCTTCGACCGTGCCCCGGACGGGGAACGCCTCCTCGGCTTCGAAGCGATCGACAGCCGGCGCAGCCTCCCGACCCGAGCCGTTCGAGAACGGTACGCGCTCGATATCCCATCCCTCTGAATGGTACCCGGCGAAGTAGACCCATTCACCGGCCGGATCGACCACGGGGTATGCACCCCCGGTCCTGAGATTCGTGACGACCCGGGGGACCGAGGCCTGGCCGGTGTTCGGATCCACCTCGGTGGAAAGGATGTTCAGGATCCCACTCCGATCCGACGCCCACACGATGCCTCGTCCGTCCGGCGTCCACGACGGCGTAGTGTCGAGAGCGCGATCGCTCGTCACGACATCGACGACCATCCCCGTCCGTGCGTCCAGGATGACGACGTCGAGCTCGGCGTTCGGCTCCCATCGCGTCGCCACCAGCCACCGGCCGTCTGGAGATGGCCTGGGATACGCCCAATGGATCTCGAGTCCCGGCGGGAGGAGCGGGGTGACCGAGCCGTCGGTCAGGTCGACGCGGACGATCGTGTTGGTCCCGTCTCCCTCCTGAATGGCCCAGGCGCCCCCGTCGGGTGCTGCGGACGGCTGCGTGAGTCGTGCCCCCTCGGTGACGCGGGTTTCGCCGCCGGCCGGGTCGAAGATCCAGAGGTCCGAGTACAGACGGTACGGGTCATCGTATTCGATCTGGCTCAACAGCACACGCCCGTCCGAAAGCCACGAGAGGACACCGAGGCCGTTGGTTCGGGCCAGCGAACGGGACTCGCCCGTCGCGAGGTCGATGAGGCGAATCTGCGTGTCGGACCGCCCGTCGGCCTGTGTATGCGCAAGCCAGCGTCCGTCGGGAGACACCTGAGGGTGGAGTCCCCAACGAGCGCGCTCCGTGAGCCGCTCGGGCTCGGTCACGGGACCCTGCGCAGCGAGACGTTCGTCCAGATCGGCGAGATCGGCCTCCAGCGTGTCCCGCCACGCGTTCCACTCGTCGGTGAGCGACGTACCGAAGGCGTCGCGCCCCGCAGCGTCCAGGCGGTAGGGTACCCACTGGCCTGCGATCGCCTCGGCAAACGCAGCCATGCGCTCCTCGCCGTGGCGCTCGAGAAGGAAGTCGAAGAAGAGCGAACCGTACGCATAGGGACGATTTCCTGCCGGCCAGGCAGGCGAGCGACCGGACGCCTGATCGATCCCCTCGAAACGCCCCTCGAGAATCGCGGTCCGGATCTGCATCTCCTGAAACGTCCCCTCCACTCGCCCCGCCTGGGTCAATCGGGACTCGTACCACGTCGCGAGTCCCTCGATGACCCATCGCGGCGTTCCGAGTTCGGGGAAGAACGGCCACTCCATATTCACGCGACCGAACACCGCCCGGGCCACTCGGCCAACCGGGTTGTCCACGTAGTCGAGGTGCACGATGTGCGCGAGTTCGTGGAGAATGACGAGTTCGAGCCATTCGTCCGTGTATCCGAGCGAAAGCGCATCCACCGGCGGGCGGGCGTAGATCGTGATGCGATTGCCGGGGGTAATGCGTGCAAACCCGTTCGAGACGTCCGTGTGATCGGTCAGGAGAAGATCGATGACATCGTCCGGAGGCTCGATGAACGCGTCCGAGAGTTCCTCCCACGCCCACTCCGCCCTGTGGCCGGCCCTCCGCGCCAGTTCCTCGAGCCGTTCGGGAAAGGTGACTCGGAAGTGCTCGGTGTGGATCGTCCGCCACGACTCGTCCGGGGCCTGACCGAGCGCAGGCGCCCCGTTCGCCCCGAGCGCGGCACACGCGAACAGCATCGCCGCCGACGCGCGCTTGATCACCTCCCGCGGCACCGCCAATCTACTGCCCCCTCGTACCGCACTCATCGGCCATGGCCTCCACGAACAACATCTGGTTTCAGATCGGGCACGCTCTCGAACGGGCCCGGCACGGTGTACCCAGCAAGGGCTCATCTGTGGCGTCGCTTCGCGACCGGCTCGCCGAGCGGGAAGAACAACGGGCGAAGCAGCGTGATGCGCGTCCACCGGCCGCCACGTCCGACGATCTCATGGCGGCCGGCGTCGCGATGTTGGTCGATCGGGTGCTGGGCAGCTGGGGACGTCGCGAGCAACCCGGCGTCACGAGCCTCCTCCGGGCCGCGGCCTCGGGGGCAGCGGCGGCCCTGATCGTGGACCTCGTGAGACCCCTGCTCCAGGGGGAGCCCGGCCTGCCCGTGCTCGATCGTGATACGGCCGATCGAATGATCGCCGGCGCGGGTCAGGGACTTGTGTACGGCGCCGTCGTGGAGCCGCGCATTCCGGGACCGCCCATCGCCAAGGGGGCCCTCTTCGGCTCCGCAGAGTACATGGCCGACCCACTGGGCGGAGTGAGTGGACTGCTCGGTCGGCACGCGCCACAGAATCGACTCCCGGTCGTGGGTGACCTGCTGCATCGGCTCGAGGATCACGAGCAGGCGTGGCTGGAGCACGTCGCCTTCGGTATCGCGCTGGCCGTCATCTACGAATCGAGCGACTCGAGCAACGGGATCCTGGCGGACGACGAGTAGGTCGCCACATCTCCGCCGCTCCCGGCGGTGAAGCCATCGGGACAGGACTGGATGCCCGATCCGGACCCGCCCGATCCCTCACGCAGTTCGGGCGGCAGAATGCCGAGAAGCTGCGCGCCTCCGTCATTCGGCTGACCGAATCCGCCCACGTAACAGAAGGCATCCGGACGCTGCATGACCGCACCACCGACGTACCGGGCGGCCTGCCCATCCCACTGGTCCAGCAACACGTAACGCGCGCCGATCTGATCCGCGAGCTCGATGTGTGCCGCCGGATCGGCATCGAAGGGGAAGGTCCGACTCGGGTGCCCGCTCATCAGGTAGAAGTGGCGTGGTTTTCGACTCAGCACCGCGGCACCGTCGGGAAGTCCGCTCGAGGTCCAAGACGCGGCCCGCACGAAATAGCCGACTCGCGCACCGTAACACGCCCACGGCCCCTGCTCTTCCGCAACCGCGTCGCACAGTCCGTTCTGGCGATTCCCGTCGAGCCAGTGTCCAGCGGCCGGCAGAAGGAGGGCAAGGAGGGCAACCGCACCGACGACCGAAACCACCGTGGGCGGACCCCGGCGCCCCAGGGCTCGGATGCAGACAGCGCCATACAGAAAGACGAGTGGATACAGGGGAAGCGCGAACCGATCTCCGCCCCATACCGCCGGCCATACGAGGATCAGTCCCGCATAGAGGGGAAAGAAGATCTCGGCTACGCCGACTCGTTCACGGACCGAAAGAACCCACCCCGCAAGCGCACTCACGGTCAACGCGACGCCGATGACGGGGAGGGCCGTGCCGTCGGTACCCACGATACCCGCCGGACCGTGCTCCAGGACATACGCCGACGCATTCTCGACGATGCGCGGCACGAGCCCGAACACACCGATCGTGCCCAGAGCCGGATCATACGGGTTCACCATCCAGAACTCCGTTCCGTACTGAGCGACACCCTCACCCCGTCCTCGGATCCACCACGCGAGCATCGGGAGTCCGAGCCCGATGGCGCTACCGGTCAGCGTCCTCCAGCGACGATCGAGCGCGAGCCATCCCAACAGGGCGAGGACCATCGGGAGACCGGCCGATCGCGTGAAGTACGCGAGCCCGGTCGCAGCGATGCCGATGACGAGCCATACCCGATGGGCTCGGTCCGGCGGAGGTGCCGAGCCTTCGTCACGGACCTCCTCCGATGATCTCGCGTCGGACATCGCCAGAGCGGCGAGCGCGAGCATGGTGAGCGCAAGGAAGAGCGGGTCGGAAAGCACCCAATGGCTGTAGTAGACGATCCCCGCTGACAGCGACAGCAGAAGTGCGATCCCGAACGCCGCCCATGCCCCGACGCGCCGCTCCGCCCAGACGAACGTCGCTCCGACGGCCAGCACCGTCGGCACGGCGGCGGCGAGCTTGAGGGTACCCCACGTCCGGGCACCCAGCGCCATCATGATCGCCAGAAGCCCCGGAAATACGGGTGGATACTTCGTATGCTTCATCCGCTCCGGGTCGAAGACGTCGAGGTATGCACCGTCGGTCAGCAGCCCGTGCGCCAGCGAGATGTATCCCGCGTTGTCCCCACCCGTATGAGGGATCGCAGTGAAGGCAGCTGCGACCACGAACATGCTGATCGCGATCGCGAGCCCTCCAAGGCCCCACCGGAGACGCTCGGGTGTCACGATCGGAGGTCGTCCACGACTCGAGCGATGACGCCCCCAGCTTCGTCCAGGCGGCGACGCGCTTCCTCCGCATTGACGCCGAGGCGGCCCATGACGAGTGCGGTCTTCACGTGCCCCTGCGACCCCGCGAGGAGAGCCGTAGCTTCCGCTCGATCGATCTCGAGCATGCTCTCCAGAATCCGCTCACCCCGGTCCTGGAGCTTCTGACAGGTGACCTGCAGATCGACCATCAGGTTCCCGTAGACCTTTCCGAGCCGAACCATCGCCCCCGTCGTGATCGTGTTGAGCACGAGTTTCGTCGCCGTCCCGGCTTTCATGCGCGTCGAACCGGTGATCACCTCCGGCCCGACGAGGGGAGCGATCACGACATCGAGGCGCTCGACGAGCTCCGGCGAGGGATGCGTACACATGAGGAAGCCGACCGCCGCGCCCCGTTCCTGCGCCCGATCCACGGCGCCATGTACGTACGGGGTCGTACCCGACGTCGCGATTCCCAGGACGAAATCACGCTCGTCGACCTCGAGTCCGTCGATCGCCTCAGCGCCATCCTCCGTGTGGTCCTCGGCTCCCTCCTGAGCACGAACGAGCGCCTCGTACCCTCCCGCGATGACACCTCGGACCATCGACGGGTCGGTCCCGTACGTCGGTGGCATCTCGGCGGCGTCCAGAACACCGAGACGGCCCGACGTCCCCGCCCCGACGTAGATGAGCCGGCCCCCGGCCCGAAACGCGTACTCGGCGAGTTCCAGAGCTCGCGCAATCGCGACCCGTTCCTCGCCCACCGCGGCCGCGATCAGGCGATCCTCGGCGTTGATCAGGTCGACGATCCCCAGCGCGTCGAGCTCGTCGATGCGTCGAGAGGCCGGATTCCGTTGTTCGGTGAGTCGGGGGTCGCGCATGAGTGCTTGTGAGGTCGGATGACCGCCCTGATCTTCAGCGGCGCCCGAAGCTATGCGGCCCCGCACATGCGCGGCAACGCGAGATCCCTCGAGCCTTTCTCCGATGCGTAACCGTTCCGAAGTCCCCCGTTCCCGCACCCCCTACCCAGCTGCCTTCTTCCTCCTCGTGCTGGCCGCGTGCGCTGCGCCCACTCTGGACGAAGCCGTCGTCGACTTCCCCGCCGAGTGGCGATACTCGTCTGCGGAGCCGGCGGTCACGGCGCAAAACGGCATGGTCGTCTCGACCGACGAATACGCGACGCAGGTCGGGCTCGAGGTGCTCCAGGCCGGAGGCAACGCGATTGACGCAGCCATCGCCGTGCAGTTCGCCCTGGCCGTGGTGAACCCGGAAGCGGGTAACATCGGGGGCGGGGGTTTCATGGTCGTGCGGACGGCAGACGGGGAGACCGCGGCGGTCGACTTCCGGGAAAAAGCTCCGCTCGCGGCGACACGCGACATGTACCTCGATGCCGACGGAAACCTGACCAACACGTCGGTGGTCGGGCACCTCGCCGCCGGCGTCCCCGGCACCGTGTCCGGGATGTGGGCCGCGCACGAACGCTTCGGCACCCTCCCCTGGCCCGACCTGGTGCAACCTGCGGTCGAACTGGCCGAGGGCTTCGAGGTGAAGGAGCGCTTTCTCGGATCACTGGGCGCGTCGATGGTCGACGCCCTCAGCGCGTATCCCGCCTCCGCAAGCCAGTTCCTGCCCAGGGACGGGGCACCACCGGTCGTCGGCGACACGCTGCGCCAGACCGACCTCGCCGCGACCCTTGGACGGGTTCGGGATCAGGGACCGGACGGGTTCTACGCCGGCGAGACCGCCGAGCTGATCGTCGCCGAGATGGAACGAGGCGGGGGGATCATGACGCTCGAAGACCTGGCTGCATACGAGGCCGCGTGGCGTGATCCGATCACCTTCACGTACCGCGGGCACACGGTGATCTCGATGCCGCCTTCGTCCTCCGGCGGGGCGACCATGGCCGAAATGGCCAACATCCTCGAAGGATACGACCTGGCCGGAATGGGCTGGCACTCCGTCGAGCAGATCCACCTTCTCGCCGAGGCCGCAAAGCGGGCATATGCGGACCGCAATCACTATCTGGCCGACCCGGACTTCGTCGACATGCCCCTCGAGCGCATGACGTCGCAGGCATACGCCGAGGAGCGGGCTGCGACCATCTCGACCATGGCGGCGACCCCGTCCACGGACGTCGGACCGGGGATGGAGGGCGATCCGGGAGAGAGCGAGGAGACGACCCACTTCTCCATCGTGGACGCCGACGGAAACGCGGTCTCCGTCACCACGACGATCAATTCCTGGTACGGGAGCAAAGTCACGGTCTCGGGTGCCGGATTCGTCCTGAACAACGAGATGGACGACTTCGCTGCCAAGCCGGGCACCCCGAACCAGTTCGGGCTCGTCCAGGGTGAGAACAACGCGGTGGGTCCCGGAAAGCGCATGCTCTCCGCCATGACCCCCTCCATCGTACTCGATCCGGACGGCGAACTGCGCATGGTAACGGGTACACCGGGTGGTTCGACGATCATCACGACGGTCTTCCAGACGATCTCCAACGTGGTCGACTATGGAATGAACGTGGTCCAGGCGGTGAACGCGCCGCGCGTGCACCACCAGCATCTCCCGGATCAGATCTATTACGAGGCCGCCGGCCTTCCCCTGGATGTCGTCGAGGCGCTCGAGGCGCTCGGCCATCGTGTCGTGGAGAGAGGTGACGTCTCCGGGGATGTGCAGGCAATCCTGATCGAGAACGGGACCCTGACCGCGTGGTCGGATCCACGGCGCGGAGGCGTCGCACGAGGGTACTGACAGCGCTCGGCGGCTGTGGGCAGCGACGGACCGTTCGGGCTCTGGACGCTCCCGCTAGCTTCACTTCATGCGTGAACTGAAGTCGGTCCTCCCCTACTTCCGTCCGTATCGGACGGGAGTCGTGCTCGGCGTGATCTGCGTCGTTCTCGCGAACGCATTCCAGATCGCGGGCCCGTGGTTCATGAAGCTCGGGATCGACGCGATGGGGGAACCCGGCGTCACACGGGGCACGATCGCCTTCTACGCGTTCATGGTCGTGGCCGTGGCCGGGATCGGTGGGGTCTTCCGATTCGGCATGAGGCAGTACCTCAACGGGATCTCACGCCGGATCGAGACCGATCTGCGTGATGACTTCTTCCAGCACCTGCTGCGGCTCGATGCGTCGTTCTACGGCACGACACGTACCGGCGACCTGATGAGCCGGGCGACGAACGACACCCTCGCGGTCCGGATGGCCGCAGGCCCGGCGGTCATGTACACCGTGAACACCGCGGCGAGCTTCGTCTTCGCGCTCGGCTTCATGCTCGTGATCAGCCCACGGCTGACCGTATACGCCATGGTGCCGATGATCGTCCTGCCGCCGATCGTCCTCTTCTTCGGCCGGATCATCCATCGACGTTTCGAAGAGATCCAGGAGCAGTTCTCCTCGCTCTCGACCTTCGTTCAGGAGAACCTGACCGGCGTCCGCCTCGTCCGTGCGTATACGCAGGAGGACGAGCAGGCACGCCAATTCGACCGGTACAACGAGGATTATCGACGCCGAAACATGCGACTCGTCATGACCGCGGGGGCGTTCCATCCGCTACTCATGCTGATCTCCGGCCTCGCCCTCGTCGTCGTGACCGGTCTCGGCGCGATCGAGGTGATGGCGAACACGATCACGATCGGGGACTTCGTCGCATTCACCTTCTACCTGACCCTGCTGATCTGGCCCATGATCGCGCTCGGGTGGGTCGTGAACCTGTACCAGCGGGGCGCGGCTTCGATGGGCCGGCTGAACCGCATCCTCGACGCGGAGCCCGCGGTTCCCACGCCTGCCATCCCGGCATCCCTCGCGGATGCCCGCGGCGCAGTCGAATTCCGGAACGTGTCGTTCGTGTATCCGGGGACCGAACGTGCAGTTCTCGAGGACCTCTCGTTCTCCGTCCCGGCCGGCCAGACCGTCGCGATCATGGGACCGACGGGGGCGGGCAAGTCTACGGTCATCGCCCTTCTGGCCCGGTTGTACGACCCGACCGCCGGGCGCATCCTGATCGA